>JAUNHF010000029.1:1629-11752 GCA_030524065.1 Deinococcus sp. | reverse complement strand
GGGGCCATCAGTGCGCCCTGGTAGCCGTCGCGCACGGCCAGGTACAGGGCGCAGGCGGCCACCGCCGTTTTGCCGCTGCCCACATCGCCCTGCACCAGCCGCGCCATCTGGCGGTCGGAGCGCATTTCTTCTACGATTTCGCCCAGCACGCGCCGCTGCGCTCCGGTAAAGCGGAACGGCAGCGCGCCCTCAAAGCGGTCAATGTCTTCCGGGTGCGCCCCGAAGCGCTTGCCTTGCAGCACGGCGTCTTCGCCTTGCAGCAGCATCCGCAGTTCCAGAAACAGGTACTCGTCAAAGCGCAGCCGGCCCATTGCCCGCGAGAGGTGAGATTCGTCGGCCGGAAAGTGAATGCCTTGCAGGGCGTCGGCCAGCGGGGTCAGGCCGTACTCGCGCCGCCAGTGGGCGGGCAGGTAATCGTCCAGCGGCGCGGCCTGAAGCGCCCGCCACGCCGCCCGCCGCAAAAACTCCTGGCTGATGCCTTCTTTGGCGTCGTACACGCCCACGATGCGCCCGGTGCTGAGGCTGCCCTCGGCACTGTCCAGGCTTTCGAGATGCTCGGCGGCGAGCTGCGCGGTGCGCCCGAACTTTTTGACCCGCCCGGTCACGATGACGCGGGCGCCCTCGCGCAGTTGCCGCTCCATCCAGGGCTGGTTGAACCATGACGCCTTGACCCGGCTGCCGCCCTCAGTCTCCAGGGTGGCTTCCAGAATGGTCATGCGCGGCTTGGGCGTGCGCTTAAAACGGTTGACCACCACGCCCTGCACGGTCACTTTCTGGCCTTCTTCGGCGTGGTCCAGCGAGGGCAGCGCCCGGCGGTCCTCATGGCGGTGGGGGTAGTAGTGCAGCAGGTCGCGCAGCTGATACAGCCCTAGGCTTCTCAGCTTGCGCTCGCCGCCGCGCCCGCTGTCCAGCCGCTCGATAGAAGCGTCTATCGGCAGCTGCTCGCCGGCTGGGGCGGGGGGGACCGTCTCCTTGGCGGCGGCCACTGCGGGAGTGCGCCGCCTGGCCGGAGCAGATTGGCCCGCTGCCTTGGCCGCCAGTGCTTGTAGCGCCCGCTCCAGCGCCTGCTCGCGTTCGGGCACGCTCCAGCCGGCGTAGCCGTCGAGCAGTTCGCGCACCTGCGGAAAAGGGTTTGCCAGCGGCCCGCGCAGCAGCCCTTCCAGGCCGCCGGCCACCACCCGGTTCTGGCACCCGGAGTTCAGTTCCAGGGTCAGCGGGCGGCTCAGGCGTTCGGCGAGTTCGGCAACGGTGGGCACGCGCACGAGGCTAGCAAATGCGCTGCGGGCTGAAGGTGCCCGCGCGCCCAGGGCCAGGCTGGTGGGCGGTTACAATCGGGGCTGGCGGCCGTCTTCCTGGCCCACCCCCGCCCATGTCCCAGATGTTTCTCCGCTCTATCTGCACCTTTCCCATCGAGCGTGGCTATGACCCGCTGGACGTTGAACTGTGGGCGCAGATGTTCGGGGGCTGGTACCTGGAGTACCTGCCCGAAGACCCGGCCAGTCAGGGCGCCGCCGAGGCCATTGAGCTGGTGCGCCGCGAGGACCGCGACGAGGTGCGTGAGGGGGCGCTGGTGTTTGCCCGCTGGCCGCAGTCCAGCCACCCGGTGCTGGCGCTGGTCAACCTCTCGCGGGACCGGCGGCTCATCACGGTGCGCATCTTCGGAGAGCAGCTGACCGAGGTGCAGCAGCAGGCCGAAGCGGTCACGGCCCGTATGGTGAATGAACCGGGCCTACAGGTGGGCGCAGGCACCCGCGTCAATATCGCTCTGGATGTCAACGGCCAGCGCATTGAGCTGACCAGTGGCCGGGTGAGGGGCCGGCGCGGTGGGGCCGCCCGCAACTTTTACGAGCACAACAAGTACCCCCTGACCGTGACACTGGGCGTGCTGACGCTGGCGCTGTCGTTCGTGGTGCTGACCATTCCCACTGGCCCGTATACGCCAGTGGGCAAGCTGTACGACCTCTCGGGCCGGCTGCTTTCGGCGGTGATGTTCAATGCCCTGCTGCTGCTCTCGCAGTTCGTGTACTTTGCCCGCCACCGGCGCGTGATCGAGTGGGAGCGGGCCTAAAGCTTGCGGGGAGGCCTACAACCCCAGACGGCGCAGGTAGTCCCCGCAGGTCTCCCACAGGTCCAGGGCCAGGCCGTCGTCCAGCGCGGCGGGGGCGAGCTTGGCGGGCTGGCAACGTGTCCAGTAGCCGCCACTGTGCAGCTGCGGCGCACTTGCCAGGAAGATGCTCGTCTGCGCCCCCTCCCCGGGGCTGATGGCAAACAGGTCCATCACTTTCCATAGGGCCGCTTGCAGGCTGCCGTTGTTGGCGTTAAAGCCGCTGCGGACCACGCCGGGATGCAGCGAAGCCGAGGTGAGCCAGCCCTCGCGGCGGGCCAGCTCGCGGGCAAACAGTATGTTCGCCAACTTGGACGCGTTGTAGGCAGGCCAGGCCCAGTAGTTCCGCTTGTATTCGGGGTCGCTCAGGTTCAGCCGGGCCATGCGGTGTGCGTCTGACGCCACCGTGATCACGCGGGGAGCGGGACTGGCCCGCAGCGCCGGGAGCAGCTCGCGGGTCAGCAAAAAGGGCGAGAGTACGTTCAGCGCCCAGGTCATCTCTACCCCTTCGCGCGTTTCCTGCCGGGGGTCAAAAATGCCGCCTGCGTTGTTGATCAGCACGTCAATCCGGGGTTCAGCCCGCAGAATCTCCCCGGCAGTGAGCGCCACTTGCCCCAGTTCGCTCAGGTCGGCGCGGTAGGTGGCGGCGGCCCCGACCTCCTGCGCCGCAGCCGCCAGCTTCTGAGGGTTGCGGCCCAGCAGCAGCACGCGCGCGCCCCGGCGGCTCAGCTCGGCAGCGGTGGCCTTGCCGATGCCCTCGGTGGCTCCGGTCACAAGTATGGTGCGGTCATGGAGAGAAGCGTGGGTCATACCCAGCAGCATAGAGGGGCGGCGGACCGGGCGGCAGTGATGGCCGTTATGCTGGGCCGTGATGCGTCATTTGCCGGCCCCGCCTGTAGTCCGCCTTCTCGCCTTTGGCCTGCTGGCTGGGCTGCTGCTGGCGGCGGTGGGCGTGGGCATCGGGTACCGGGGGTTCGGTGGCCGCGAAGCGCTGCTGCTGGCAGGCCTCAGCCCGCTGCTGGCGCTGTGGCGACCCGGCCGCGCTGCGCTGTGGGCCGGGCTGGCGGCGACCGCTCTGCTGTATGGCGCGGCCCTGTTCACCCCACTCGTGCCCCGCGCCCTGGACCGGCTGACCGAAGCCCAGGCCCCCGCGCCCGCCGACGCCATCATCGTGCTGGGCGGGGGCCTGAACTGCACCGAAGGCACCCTGGAGCCGGCCAGCGCCGCCCGCCTCAGCCGGGGCATTGACCTGTGGCGGGCCGGATACGCGGACACCCTCGTCTTCAGCTCGCAGTCCGACGCCCTCACGCCGCCGGAGTGCCCGCGCATGTCCGAGCTGCAAGCGGCGCAGGTGCAGCGGTGGTTTGACCGGCCTCCGCGCTTTCTGACCCTGAAGGACGTGACCGACACCGCCGACGAGGCCCGCCGCGCCGCCCGGCTGGAGGCCGAGTACGGCTGGCAGCGGGTGCTGCTGGTCACCAGCCCTTCGCACTCGGCCCGCGCCGCCGCGCTGTTTCGCCGCGAGCTGGGCGCCGAAGTGCGCAGTGTCCCCGCCGAGGAGTGGCGCTTTTCGCTGAGCGGAGAAACGGCCCAGAGCCGCCTGGCGGGCCTGAATGTGGTGCTGTACGAGGGGCTTTCGCGGGTCAAGGCCCGGCTGCTGCGCTGACTCTTGTAGGGTCCGATGTTTGCAGGCGTGACAGACTGGGGCATGAATCCCTCAGCAGAAATGGAGCTGGACACTGGCACCCTGGGTCAGCTGTACCTGGATGACGTGCGGGAGCGCTCGGCGCAGACCCGGCGCCTGGGTGAAAAGGCCCTGGCCCAGCTCGCAGAGGGCGACTGGCACCGCGTCCACACAGAGGGCGACAACTCGGCCGCCATACTGGTTCAGCACCTGTCCGGCAACCTAAAGTCGCGCTGGGAAGGCCTGCGCGCCGGCTACCGCCCTGGCGTGGAGGGCGAATCTCCCACCCGGAACCGGGACCGCGAGTTTATAGATCAGGGCCTGAGCCCGGCGCAGTTGCGCACGCGCTGGGCTCAGGCGTGGGCCACCTTTGAAGGGGCGCTGGCGGCCTTGGAGCCACGCGACCTGACCCAGCCGCTGACCATCCGGGGCGAGCCGCATACGGTGCTGGGCGCGTTGCAGCGGCAGCTGCTCCACAACAGCGGCCACGTCTACCAGCTGGTCATGCTGACCAAATCTCTGCGGGGCGCGCAGTGGCAGACCGCCAGCATTCCGCGTGGGGGATCGCAGGCCCACAACCGCGAGCTGGCCCGCCGGTTTGCGGCCGGCAGTCAGGAAGACGGGCCAGAGAGCTAAGAGAGCGGGCGGCACAGTGATCTGCCGCACCGCCCGCTCTGCTGACATGTGCTGAGGTTAGTCCGCCGCGCCGCCCCGCTGCCGCACCACGCCCGCCAGCCGCTCGGCTACGTCCATGATCTCGCCCTGTTCGGGGCCTTCTACCATCACCCGGATCAGCTGCTCGGTGCCCGAAGGCCGCAGATTCACCCGGCCACGTCCCGACAGGGCCGCTTCGGCTTCGCTCACGGCGGCCTGCACCTGTACGTCGCCGGCAATCGCTTTTTTATCGGCCACCGGCACATTGATCAGGGTCTGCGGGAACATCACCAGTTCGTCGTGCAGGTCGTCCAGGCTGGTGCCCAGTTCCTTCATGCTGCCCAGTGTCAGCAGGGCCGTCAGCACGCCGTCGCCCGTAGGGGCCACGTCCAGGAACAGCATGTGGCCACTTTGCTCGCCGCCCAGGCTCAGGCCCTTGGACTTCAGGCGCTCATGCACGTAGCGGTCGCCTACGGCAGTGCGCTCCAGAATCTTGGCTTCCCCGCGCAGTTTCACTTCCAGCGCCATGTTGGTCATGATGGTCGCTACCACGCTCTCCTCGCGGCGGGCGCGGGCGTTCAGCAGCAGCATGTGGTCCCCGTGAATGAGGTTGCCGCGTGAATCCACCATCAGGGCGCGGTCGGCGTCCCCGTCAAAGGCGATGCCCAGGTCATATTCGCCCTCGGCCACGATCAGGCGCAGGTGGTCCATGTGGGTGGAGCCGCAGCCCCGGTTGATGTTGCGGCCATCGGGGGTCGTGTAGATGGCAAAAATATCTGCCCCCGCCGCCTGAAAGACCTTGGGCGCAATGCGGTAAGCGGCTCCGTTGGCGCAGTCCAGCGCAATCTTCAGGCCCGACAGGTCCGGGGCGTGCTCGCGCAAAAAGTTCAAGTAGATGCGCTCGGCCTCGGCGTAGTTGGTCACGCTGCCCATGTCCACGCCAGTCACGGGTTCCAGGCTGCCCACCTCATCCAGCATGGCCTCAATTTCCAGTTCGGTCGCGTCCAGCAGCTTTTCGCCGTCGAAGCCAAAGAACTTGATGCCGTTGTCGGCCGCCGGGTTGTGCGAAGCGCTGATGACCACGCCGGCGTCGGCGTTCAGGTAGCGGGTCAGGTAGCTCACGCCGGGGGTGGGCAATACCCCAAGGTGAATCACGCTCACGCCGCGGCTGGTCAGGCCGGCGGCCAGGGCGGCGGCCAGCATATCGCCGCTCTGGCGGGTGTCTTTGCCGATGACCACGCTGGCACGCCCCCCGGCGCGCCGGTTCAGCACTTCGCCGGCCGCCTGGCCCAGCTTCAGAACCCAGTCGGCAGTCAGCGGGGCCAGGCCGGCCACCGAGCGCACTCCATCGGTGCCGAAATATTTCCGTTCACTCATGGAGGAGATGATACCCGCTGACCGGCTGACCCAGCGGTAGGCCTGAATGAACTCTACTTGTGAATTGCGGCCTCCGTCACTCCCGCTGGGTTCTGACCCGGTCCAGAACAGCAGGTCCGGGCCGAGCCTACGGGTACAGGTCGGCGGCGGCCAGTGCCATACTGGGCACCCCCGGCGACACCCAGGGGTTGCCGCGCAGCACGAAGCGCCAGGGCAGGTTGCGCCCCTCCTTGATGCCTATGCGCGCCGTGACCTGCACCTGCTCGGGCGGCAGCGGACTGGTCCAGTCCAGGTGCAGGTCCGGACGGTCCACCGGGGTGCGGGCTATGGCCTGCGGGCTCAGGCCCAGCGCATACACCAGCTTGGCCGGGCCGTTGGTCAGGTCACGCTCGCGGGTCACGGGCCGGTGCAGCAGCATCTGGCCCACACCTTCTTGCGGTTCCAGCGCCCGGATCAGCACGCTGGCGCTGACGCCCTCCTCGCGGCAACTCACTTGCAGCAGCGGGTGGCCGTGCGCCGACCAGAACAGCCAGTGCCCCGGCGGGATGCTCATTTCAGCGCTGCGGGCCGCGTGAAAGCGCCCGGCAGTGCAGGCCGGGTCGCGTGGGCAGTCGTAGGCTTCGGTTTCTACCACCCGGCCGGTCATGCGTTCGCCGTAGCGGTCTATGCAGACTAGGGTGGCGCCCAGCAGCTCGCGGGCCACGGCCACCGGGTCACGGGCAAAAAAGTCGGGGGAGAGGACCGGCATGGCCGCCATTTTAGGCTTCCCCAGGGTGCGGATGTCTTCCGGCTGCGCCCAGCAGGTGATGATGCTTGGTTGATGGGTCCATGCTGTGCTGAGTGCATGCCTAGACCTCTTCTCCTGGCCCTTCTGACCCTGTTGCCCCAAACCTTACACGCACAGGCCGCAACTGCTGCGCCGAGCGTTCCCGCTCCCACCGGTCCCGCCGACCTGCGTGTGATGACCTACAATGTCCGCTACGACAATCCCGAAGACCCTTTTACCTGGGACAACCGCCAGGACGACGTGGCCGCACTGATCGCGCAAACGGCCCCTGACGTGCTGGGCGTGCAGGAAGCGGTCAGCCATCAGGTGCAGGACTTGGCGGCGGGGTTGCCGGGATACGCCTATGTGGGCCAGGGGCGCGGCCCGGACAACCCTGCACTGAAGTACACCAAAAAGGCCGGCGAGTGGAATCCCATCTTTTATAAGACCGGACGCCTGGAACTTCAGGACAGTGGGACGTTCTGGCTTTCGGACACGCCAGGCAATCCTGGCTCCTTTGGCCCCGGCTTTTCGCTGCCGCGCATAGCAACCTGGGCCAAGTTCCGCGCCCCTGCGCAGGGCCGCGAGGTGCTGGTGGTCAACACCCACTTTCCCCATGAGGACACGGCGGCGGGGCAACGCGCCTACGCGGCCAGTGTGCTGCTGCGGCAGATAGAAGCGCTGCGCGGCACGCGCCCAGTGATCCTGACCGGCGACTTCAATCTGGACACGGCCGACTCTGCCGAGGCTGAAACCGCTCAGGTCCTGCGCCGCGCATTCACGGACATGGCGGCCAGCACACCCGTGCCCACCTTTTACGGCTTTGAGGTCGGTGGCCGCGTGGGCCGGCGCCTGGACTACATCTGGGCAGCTGGCGCTGCCTCCACCGGCTCCCGCGTGCTGGACGCGCACCAGGGCGATTATTACCTGTCGGATCACTTACCGGTTGTGGCCGACATAACCCTGAAGTAAGCCTGCGGTGAGTCACGGGTCCAGGCCAGGGGTGCAGGCAAGCAGGCTCTGCGCCCCTGGTCCCTACCCGTCAGCGGTTGGCGACCTCCGCGCCGGTCGGCACATAGTCCACCGTCGCCCGGCCATCCCGGAACAGCCGCACCAGATTGTAGCCGGGAGGTGTCTCCTGGCTGTTGCTGTACCACGCGGCCCCCGATACGGCGCCACCGTTGGCGTACAGCACCCCGCCGTATCTGGACTGGTCGTGCAGGTGCGTATGCCCCGACAGAGCCAGCTTCACCTGCGGATGCTTCTTAAACAGGTTTTTCAGGCGCTGGGCGTCCAGGTGCATCACATGGTGCGGCACCACCCAGTCCCCTGTGGTAAAGGAGCCATCAAAAAATGCTCCGACACTCAGCACCGGAGCGTGCGACAGGATGACCGTAGGGGCGGCGGCGTGCGCCTCCAGGTCGGCACTGAGCCATTTCATCTGCTCACTGTCCAGCTTGACGGTGTAGGCGGCTTCCTTGTAGGGCTGAATGTTGTCCAGCACGATAAAGTGCCAGCCCGCCCGGTCAAACGAATAGTAGGCCCGCTCCAGCCCTAGGGCCCTCAGGTACAGCGCCTTGCCCCAGCCCGGCTCGTTGCCGCTGGTCCCGCTTTTTTCCTTGTCCCAGCCCCAGATATCGTGGTTGCCGGCGGCGTGGTACACCGGTACTTTTACTTCTTCCTTCAGCACCCGGACCACTCCGTCCAGCTGTGGCCGTACCCGGTCCAGCGGCAGGTTGAACGCCTCGGCCACAAGGTCGCCGCCCTGCAAAATCAGCTCGGCGCCCCGGCCCTGTGCGTGGCGCAGCGTGGCGCGCAGCCCGCGCTCGGAGAGGCCGCGTGGCATGCGGTCGTCCAGCAGGTCTGACCCGTAGTGAATGTCGGTCAAGTGGGCCAGGGTCAGCGCTGGGGTGTCGGCCGGCGCGGCGCTTGGCGCAGAGACAGGCGCGGTGGTCTGGGCGGCGGCGCGGCCCAGCCAGGGCAGCGTCAGGGTGGCAGGCAGCAGCGCCAGCAGTCGGCGGCGGTTCAGGGGCATACAAGTCCTCCGTAAGGTAGGGAGAGTGGAGCTGAGATGGGAAAAGGGGGGGGCCAAGAATCAGCCCAGCGAAGCTCCCTTTGGCGGCTTCGCTGGGCTGACCCTCTGGCGGCCGGGCTAGGGGCTTACTGCCCTTCTTCGAACAGTTGCTCGACTTCGCTGTCGGTCAGGGCGAAGGGGTAGAGACGCACATCGTCCAGCACGCCCTTAAAGCCTCGGCCTTCGGGAGCTTCGGCGTTGCGGCCCAAATTCCAGGCGTGGGGGGTCCATCCCAGCTTGCCTTCCAGTTCGGTTTGATTCACCAGTTCGCCGTCAATGTACAGGCGGGCTTCCTGGCCTCTGACCACCCCGACCAGGTGGTGCCACTTGCCGTCCCAGTCGTCTGGCTGCGCCGCTTCGGTTTCACCGCGCCGCCAGCCACCCGTAAAAAACGAGATGGAGTTGTTGCGGCTGTCGGTCTTGAGCACGTTCCAGTCACCCTTGGTAAAAAAGTCGGAATAGTTGCGCTCGTCGTTGGGCCTAAGCCACAGGCTCATGGTCAGGTCTTCGCCTGGGGTGTCCAGGGCGGCCGTATGGGGAAACTCCACATACGAGCCTTCGTTGGCAAAGGAAAGGCCCTGGCCCCGGACGCCGGGCACGAAGTTGAGGGTGCCCACCGCCCGCCCAGCGTGGCCCAGTCCCGAGAGGTCCTTCAGTGGCGCCGCTGCGTCGTCAAAGTCAAGGTGCAGCAGCGGGCTGGACAGCCGCTCGCCGCCCACGCGAATCCGCTGCTCGGGCAGGCCGGCCACGCTGAGGGTATAGATACCGTCGGCGGGGAAAGTCACGCTGTAGGTGGCGACGCCGCCTTTTACGCTGGGCTGCGCGGTCAGGGTGCCGCCAGCGCCACTGGCTTTCAGGCTCCCCACCCGGGCCGCCGTGCCTGCGGCGACCGGCAGCGTGATGGTCATGGTTTTGCCGGCGGCCGGAGTCAAGGTGGAATAGATCAGGCCCTGCTGGGTGGCTGGGGCTGTCTGCTTGGCTTCAGGCTGGGCTCCTTGAGCCAGGGCAGCGCTGCCAAGCAGCAGGGACAGGGCGGTCAGGGTCACAATGTCGGTTTGCATGGTTCTTCTCCTTCAGCATTGGCGTCCAGCCGGATCAGGCGGGCCACACCGCACCGAACGCAGTGAGCAGGCCGCCAAGCCGGGCAAACGTCAAACAGAGTGACTGTAAATGGGAGGCGTCAGCCCGAAGTCACCGTCCAGTCGGTGAAATGTCAACTTCATTACTCTTTGGCCGTGCTGAGGAGCCCTGCTTCTCTCTGCTCCAAACGGGCATACGCAGCCGGGCCCACGTCCCTACCAGCGGCGGAAGCAAGCTATGCGCCCCAGCCCCTCGGGGAGGCGCGGAAGCAGGAACATTCCGGGCCTGTGCGGCGCGGCGGGGGGTCTGCCAGGGGCTACATTGCGGTCGTAGCAACCAAAAAAAAGCACCCCGTAGGGTGCCCGGTTTGCCGGTCATGAACCG
>JAUNHF010000029.1:0-1529 GCA_030524065.1 Deinococcus sp. | reverse complement strand
GTAGCAACCAAAAAAAAGCACCCCGTAGGGTGCCCGGTTTGCCGGTCATGAACCGGCGCTGCCTGTCAAAGGCTCAGTTGCCAGAGGCTCAGTCGGCTACGCTGACGCGGGTTTGCATGTTGCCCTTGGTGGCGCGGGAGTAGGGGCACACTTCCAGAGTTTCTTCCATCAGCTGCTGCGCTTCGGCGTGGTCCATGCCAGGGAAGCGGCCCACCAAGTGCGCGTTGAGCAGGAAAGAAACGTCGTCTTTCTCCATACCCACCGTGGCAGTGATAGAGCTGCCTTCAGGCAGGCTGATGCCCTTGCGGCGGGCGACCAGGCCCAGGGCGCCCTGGAAGCAGGCACCGTAGCCAGCAGCGAACAGCTGCTCGGGGTTGGTGCCCTGGCCGTCGTCGCCGCCCAGCGCCCTCGGCACACTGAGGTTCAGGCTCAGGCGGCCGTCTTCGCTCTGAATGGTGCCGCCGCGGGCCCCCTGGGTTTTGACCGTCGTTTCGTAAAGGTTAGCCATGTCCCCAGTTTAGTTCAGTGCTGAGCGGCGGGGGCAAAATCTCCAGAACAGCTCAATAAAACCCCAAGTTTACCCAGGCCCCAGGACCTTATCAGGCCCCAGCAAAACCGCCCCCTCCTTGGAGAAGGGGGCGGTGAGGCGGAATTTGCTTAGCCGGCCGAGACGGTCAGTTCAGCATTCTGGGTGGCGCGGGTGATAGGGCAGACGGTCAGGGTTTCGTCCAGCAGCTGCTGAAGCTGCCCGGCTTCCATGCCACTGCCGCTCACGGTGATGTGAATCTTGAAATCGTAGGCGTCGCCGTTCTCGTACAGTTCCAGGCTCGTTTGGACCTGCATGTCGGGCGACAGGCTCACCTCGCGGCGCTTGCTGACAATGCCCAGCGCGGCCTGAAAGCAGGTGGAATAACCGGCGGCCAGCAGCTGCTCGGGGTTGGTGCCCTCGCCGCCTTCGCCGCCCAGTTCGGTGGGCAGGCTCAGCGGCAGGTCAATGCGGCTGTCATCGGTGGCAACTTTATGGCCGGCGGCGCCGTGGGCGGTGGCAGTGGCGGTATACAGTTTCTGCATGGCCTTAGCCTAGGCCGCTGCTTGGCAGAATGAAACACAGCTGGGCTTGCCCACTTCTTTAGCAAACTCTTGGCCCAGCACACGCAAAAACCGCCCAGCGCTGGGCCGGGCGGTGAGAGCAAGGGGCAAGCAGCGGACTTAGCCGGCCGCGATGGTTGCCAGGGCGTCTTCGTCCTTGAGGGTGATCTTGCCGTAACCGGCGCTGATCACGCCGTCGCGGCTGAGTTCTCCTACCACTTTGGTCACGGTTTCACGCACACTACCCACGGCAGCGGCCAGCTCGTCGTGCGTGGCGTAGATCATGGTTTCGCCGCTGTCCAGCTCGTTGGCCAGGGCCGTGTCCTTGAGCTCCAGCAGCTCGGCCGCTATGCGGGCACGCAGGCGCTTGCCGACCAGACGGAAGATGCTTTCATAAGCACGTTCGAGGGTACGGACCAAGTGGCCAGTCACCATCAGGT
>JAUNHF010000028.1 GCA_030524065.1 Deinococcus sp. | reverse complement strand
CCGGCTGGAAGCCACCGACGGCCTGCACCTGCTGCAAAGCACTGTGACCGCCCTGGATGAAGAAGACGCTTTGGCCGGCAGAGAAGGACGGGTGCGCCTGAGCACCTGGGAAGGTCCGGCCCTGACCGCCCGCCGCGCCGTGCTGGCGGTGGGGGCCTTTCTCAAGGGCCGCTTGCTGGTGGGAGACACGCTGGAAGACGCAGGCCGCCTTTCCGAAGTGGCCTACGACTTCCTGGCCGATGACCTGGCCCGCTCCGGGGTGTACCTGACCGGCGCGGCGCAGGAAGCGGCCGGCGTGGATGGAGCGCCGCCCTACGAAGTGCGCTTCTTGACCCTGGACGCGGGCGAACTGCGCGGCTTCCGGGTGGAGCGGTTCAGCGAGGTCTACGCGCTGGGCCGCTGCACGCCGCGGGGTGAGAGCTACGGCAAGGTGCTGGCCGACGCCGCGCAGCTGGCCGCCGAGCTGACTGGGGAGGCACTGGCATGATTTACCGGCTGGGCGATTTTCAGTTTCCGTCTCCCCCTGAGCAGCTGTACCCCCAGACCCCGCAGCGCCCCTGGGTGCTGGAAGTGGGTTTCGGGGACGGGCGCTTCTGGCCGCATTTTGCCCCCACGTTCGGGGAGGTGCCCAACTACCTGGGGGTAGAGATCAGCGGGGTGTCGCTCCTCAAGGCTCACCGCCGCCTGAGGGACGCGGGGCTGGACAATGCCATTTTGACCAAGCTGCCCGCCGAAGTGCTGGTCCGCGAAGTCGTGCCGCACGGCGCGCTGGACCTGATGGTGGTGAACTTTCCCGATCCCTGGCCCAAAGCCGGCCATGAGGAGCACCGGCTGCTGCGCCGCGACTTTTTCCGGCTCGCCGCCAGCCGACTGAAACCCGGTGGGGCCGTGCTGCTGACCACCGACCACGACGAGTATTTCGAGTTTGCCTGCGCTCAGGCCGAGGCCAGCGGCGTGATGCGAGTAGAGCAGACCGAGCCACCCGCCGCGGCACTGGAAACCAAATACGCCCTCAAGTGGCGTGACCTGGGCTTGGCGGCGCAGCACGCCCGCTTTGTGCCTATCGCCCACCCCGAAGTGCCGCACAGCGGCTACGCGCCTTACCCCCCTCAGGAGAACCCCACCGTGCCCCACAGCGTCATCCAGCTGCCTGCCGACTTTGACCCTCAGCGCTTTAGCAAGCACACCGCCCGCGACCTGCGTGGAGCCTGGACCGCCGTGCTGCTGGACCTGTACGCCAGCCTGCGCCGCAGCGAACACGGCCCCAGCTGGGTGGCACTGGCCCACGTGGTGGAAGGTGACCTGACCCAGGAAGTCCTGATTGACGTGACCGCCCGCGAGGACGGCAGCACCCTGGTGCGCCTGGGCCGGTTTGGAGGACCGATCATCACGCCAGGGGTCAAGGCGGCGGTGGGCGTGCTGACCGACCGCCTAGAAGCGCTGGGCGCCGAGGTACGCCACCGGGGCTACTGACCGGTGGCGCGAGGCTGGGGAGCGGACACCTGCGGCTCTTGGCCCTAGCCCTGGCGGATGGGATGAATGCGCGGGGCGCTGGGCAGGGCGCTCAGGTCCAGCGCTGCCCAGTGCTGGTGCGCTGTGACCACCGGCACGCTTAGCCGCGAGGCCATCGCCAGGGCGTAGCGGTCGCCCAGCGACAGGCCCGACTGCGGTCCCAGCCCCGCGAGGCGGCTGGCCAGTTCGGCGTCCTGCTCCTGGCCCACGTCAATGCGGATCACCTTTTTCAGGCGGGCGGCGACCAGATCGGGCTCGTGGATATCACTGCGGCGCGACAGCTGGGTCAGCATTTCGGTCCAGGTCACGGCGTGCATGGCCGAATTTTCCAGCAGTTCGGCCACGCTGCCGCCGCCCTCTTTGTTGAGGACGTAACTGAGCAGCGAACTGGCATCCAGCACACAGCGGGTGGGCAGGGTCATAGGCAGCATTGTAGACTTCCTGTCTGCCATGACTCTTTCAGTGACCGATTCTCGCTTCGGCCAGCAGCCTATGAGCGCGGTGTTGCCGGCGCTGCGCCGGGCACTGGCAGAGCAGCCGGAAGTCCGCTTTGGCGTGCCCGACCCCGACTTGGGGCTGGGCCGCTACGCTGGTGAGCCGGGGCCGACCGGGGCTGGCCCGCACCGCTCCTGGGCCGTGTGGACCGACCTGGCCGACCTGCTGGACGCCCACCTGCTGATCGGTGAGCGCTGCCCTGGCGGACTGGTGCAGCTGACCCTGCGCCGCCGCTCTCACCGCCTGGACACAGCCCGCAACTACAGCGCCAGCAGCGAATTTGCCCGGATAGACAAGCTGGAAGATCCCGTCTTCCTCTTTACGCTGGTCGAGGCCCTGCGGCGCGTTCAGCCGCCAGAAAGTGGCCGGGTGCTGGCCCTGGGCGTGGGCGCGGGCCGCGAGCTGGACGCCCTGGCGCTGGCTTTTCCGGGCCGGCAGCTCGAAGTGCTGGGTCTGGATCAGGACGCTTCGGCGCTGGCTGCGGCGCAGGCACGGCATCCTGCATTCGACTTTCGCCAGCAGGATATCGGTGCGCTTCCGCCGGAGCTGGGCCACTTTGACCTGGTGCTGGCCCTCAGCGTGCTGCAAAGCCGCAGCGTACCGCTGGACAGCGTGCTGCGGACCCTGCACCGCTCACACCTCACCCCCGGTGGCGGCCTGGTGCTGGGCTTTCCCAACGCCCGCTACAGCGGCGGCGAGCTCAGCTACGGAGCGCGGCTGCGCAACTTTGCCCGCCCCGACCTCAGCCTGCTGTTCGCGGACGTGGCCCAGGCCCGGCGCTACCTGAACAAGCACGGGTACAAGGTGTTTGTGACTGGCAAGTACGAGGTACTGGTCACAGCGATTCCTGCCGGTGCCACGACGCCAATAGGGCTGGAACTGTAGGAAGCGGCCACGAAAAAGAGCTGGGCGAGTGCGGTGACTCGCCCAGCTCGCAAGACGGTGCTTACTGCTGAATGTCTTGCTGCTGAATGTCCTGCATGTTCTTTTCCAGCTCGGCCAGCTTTTCCTGTGGATCGGCCTTGGGGTCCAGGCCGTTGGCGTCGGCGTCGCCCGTGGCGCCCTGCATGCCTTCGGTGATTTCGGCCTGCTGGTCGGTATCTACGTAGCCGCTGGTGGTGGTTTCGCTGCTGGCGGGTGCCTGATCTGGGTTGGTCATGCCCCAGTCTGTGCCCGCAGTCGCGGCCTGTGTTGAGGATTCTCCCAAACTGGCGTTAACGTGGGCGGCCTGGACCGTCACTCTCTCACCCAGCAGCTGCAAAATGATCTGCTGCGCGGCCTGAGGGTCGCCGGTCACGTAGTACTCGACCTGGGGTCTGGCCGGCCAGGAGGTGGTCGGCTGGCCGGCGGCCGGGGCGAGCAGCCCGCGCTCTTCCAGCACCCGCGCCGTTTGCCGGGCCACGGCGTTGCCGCTGTCCACCAGCGTGAACTGGTCTCCAAACTCGCGCCGAATACTGCCTGCCAAAAAGGGGTAGTGGGTGCAGCCCAGCACCAACTGGTCGGCTCCAGCTTCGGCCAGCGGACGCAGCAGCTGCCGCAGCAGGGCGCGGGCGTCTGTGCTGTCTGCCTCGCCCCGCTCCACCAGCGGCACCAGTTCGGGGCTGGTGGTCAGCAGCACCTGCACGCCGCGCGGCGCCGCCCACTCGGCCACCGACTGCTGCAACTTGGAGCCGCGCAGGGTGGCAGGGGTCGCCATCACCCCGATGACCCCGCTGCGGGTGCCCAGCGCCGCTGGCTTGACGGCCGGCACCAGTCCCACGCTGGGCCACTCGGGAAAGGTGGCCCGCAGGTGCTGCAAGCCGTAGGCCGAGGCCGTGTTGCAGGCCACCACCAGTGCTTTGCAGCCCCGGCTGTGCAGCCAGCGGGCGGCCGCAGCGGTAAGCCGGCGAATATCGTCGTCGCTGCGGGTGCCGTAGGGCAGATGGGCGGTGTCGGCCAGGTAGCAAAACCGCTCGTGGGGCAGGGCGCGGCGCAGTTCGGCCAGCACGCTCAGGCCGCCGACCCCGCTGTCGAATACCCCGATGGGCGCTGCCTCATTCACCGCGCCATCATAGCGCCCGCTTCTGTTCAGGCGGGGCGCGGGCAGGCGCCTAAGCCCCCGCCCGCGCCCGCTTCTCGGCCTCAATCGCCCGCTGAAGCTCGGTGATCTGCCGCAGGATGCTGGCCTGCTGCGTGGGCGGCGCTTCCAGTAACTGCGACTTGAGCAGCTGCACTTCACCGCGCAGCGACTCGATGCTCAGCCCGGTCTGGATATCGTCCACGGCGGCCGCCGCGTAGGCTTGGTGCTTGCTCTCGTACTCCTCGTGACCAGCCCGTGAGATGTTGCCGCTCTGGCGCGTTTCAAACATCAAGCGGATCAGCTGGCCTTCCTCCGGCTGGCCCCGGAACACGCTCATGATCTCATCGGTGCTCTGGGCGCCCTGGGCCGCCAGCATCACCTTGCGGACCAGTTCGTTGCGCCAGCCCAGGGCGCCGTCCAGCTTGGCAAGCAGCCGGGGGTCCACCAGCAGTTGCCGCAGCAGGGCCAGTTCGCGGTCTTCCTCGTGGCCGCCGCTCTGGGTCATGCCGGCCAGATGGGTGTCGGTCAGGGTGCGCCGCTTGGCCTTGGACCCGATCCAGTCCAGCAGCGCCTGCGGGCGGATGTCCAGCAGCTCGCACACTTTGGCCCGCATCTGGTCGGCGCCCTCGTCCAGCGGGTCAAGGTTCTGCATCCGTGGCAGCAATTCCATCAGGATGTTGCGCTTGCCGTCGCGGCTGCTCAGGCCATGGCGCTCGCGGGCCGCCTGCACGCGGTAGTCAATCTCGTTCAGGCCACCTTTGAGCGCCCGCTGGATACTGCCCACGTCGCCTTCGCGCAGGGCGTCGGCGGGGTCTTTGCCGCTGGGCACGCTGGTGGCCCGCACCTGAAAACGGGCCCCCACCGTCTGGTCCAGCCCCGACAGCGTGGCCCCCAGCCCCGCCTCGTCGCGGTCAAACATCAGCACCAGCTCGCGGGCGCCCAGACGCTCCAGCAGCGCAGCGTGCTCGGCGGTCAGCGCCGTGCCCAGGCTGGCAACCGCCCCGGCAAAGCCGTGCTGCTGAAGGGCAATCACGTCCATGTACCCTTCGGCCACGATCAGCGGCTGGCCGCTTTTCAGCACGCTGCGGGCGCGGTGCAGGCCGTACAGCAGCTCGCCTTTCTTAAACGCATCCGTCTCGGGGGTGTTGAGGTACTTGGGTTTGGAGTCGTCCAGCACGCGTCCGCCAAAGCCCACCAGCCGGCCCAGGTGGTCGCGGATGGGGAACATGACCCGGCCCCGGAAACGGTCATACACCCGGCCCTGCTCGTTTTGGGTCAGCAGTCCTGCGTCCAGCAGTTGGCGCTCGCTCAGGCCGTGGGCGCGGGCCTGTTGCAGCAGGCCGTCCCAGCCATCTGGCGCGTAACCCAGCTCGAAGTCCTCCATCACCTGCGGGGTCAGGCCGCGCCCCTGAAAGTAGGCCAGGGCGTCGCCGCGCAGGTGGCTGCGGAAATATGTCAGGGCAAAGTCATTCACGCTGTACAGGTCGCGGCTCACCCGCTCGCCGTACTTTTGCTCCAGCTGCACGCCGGCCCGCTCGGCCAGCTTGCGCAGCGCGTCTCCGAAGCTGAGATTCTCGGTTTCCTGCACAAACTTGAACACGTCGCCGCTGGCCTTGCAGCCAAAGCAGTAGTAGTAGCCCTGCTCGGTGTCTACCTGAAAGGAGGGGCTTTTTTCTTTGTGGAACGGGCAGAGCCCCTTGAGCCGGCCCTTGCCTGCCGGGGTCAGGCTGACATATTCACCGATCACGTCCGCGATATTCAGCCGGTCGCGCACGTCTTCTTTGGTTCCGATGTCTGCTCACCTCCTCCGGCACCCACAGCGAAACGGGGCAATTCAGCCGCAAAAACAGCGCCAATTGTGACATTGGGGGCTTTTGCGGCTTGCTTATCTACCTTACGCCGGAGGCCACCCCCTAGACCGCGAGCTTGCCCACTTGACAAACGGGCGCACCGCCGCAGCGCACTGAAGAACGTCTCAAGGCCGCCTAAAAGCGGCTTGACGGCTCCGTCACACCTTTCAGGCGTGGGTACGCCACATTGAACCCATGACCAACGCGAAACTGCAAGGCAAAAAGATCGCCATCTTGGCTACTGACGGTGTAGAGGAAATCGAGCTGACCAGCCCCCGCCAGGCCATTGAAGAAGCGGGCGGCACCTGTGAACTGATCAGCCTGAAAAGCGGCCAGATTCAGAGCATGAAAGGCGACCTGGAGCCCCAGGCCAAGTACGACGTGGACAAGACCGTGGCCGAGGCCAATATCGCGGACTACCACGGGCTGCTGCTGCCCGGCGGCACGGTGAACCCCGACACCCTGCGCCTGGACGAAGCCGCCATGCAGTTGGTGCGCGCCGCCTATGACCGTGGCCTGCCCATCGCCGCCATCTGCCACGGGCCGTGGTCGCTCAGCGAAACCGGCATCGCTCAGGGCCTGAAAATGACTTCCTGGCCCAGCCTCAAGCATGAGCTGAAGCTGGCCGGGGCCGAGTGGGTGGACGAGGAGTGCGTGACCGACAAGGGCGTGGTGACCAGCCGCAACCCGGACGATCTGCCCGCCTTCAACAAGAAGATCATTGAGGAATTCGCTGAGGGGGACCACAGCAGCCGCCGCAAGTAAGCTGCAACCAAGCTGTCTGTCATAGGCGCCGCGCTGTCAGCGGGTGCCTGTAACCCGGCAAAGGCCTCCCCAGGCGGGGGGGTTTTTTGGTTGGGGCACTGGCCCTGCGTCCGGGGCGTCTGGACATGGGCGGCCCCCAGCCCGCCGGCCGCGTGGCCCCTTTCGGTACAGTGAAGCCGTGGAAAACGAAAACCTGAAACGCACGCCGCTGCACGCGGCGCACCTGCGGGCGGGCGCCCGAATGGTGCCGTTCGGCGGGTGGGACATGCCGGTGCAGTACGCGGGCCTGAAAGCCGAGCATCAGGCCGTGCGCGAGAACGTGGGCATGTTTGATGTCTCGCACATGGGCCAGTTCCGTTTTACTGGCAGCGGAGCGCTGGACTTCCTGCAGCACGTGACCCCCAACGACGTGAGCAAACTGCGGCCCGGCCGCGCCCACTACAACTGGCTGCCCGGCGAAGAAGGTGGCCTGATTGACGACATCTACATCTACCAGTCGGGCGAGCAGGAGTACCTGATGGTGGTCAATGCCGGCAATATCGCCAAAGACTGGGCGCACCTTCAGGCGCAGGCTGCTGGCTATGACGTGCAGATGACCGATGAGTCGGACCAGTGGGCCCTGATTGCGGTGCAGGGGCCTAAAGCCGCCGCCACCCTGGACGAGCTGACCGGCGCCGACCTGATCGCCGCCAAGCGCAATTCCTTTTTTGCGGGCCGCCTGCTGGACCATGACGTGTTTTTTGCGCGGACCGGCTACACCGGCGAGGACGGCTTTGAGGTCTTCGTGCGGGCCGAGGAAGCCGAAGCCCTCTGGGACGCCCTGATCGGCAAGGGCATCACGCCCGCCGGCCTGGGTGCCCGCGACACCCTGCGCCTGGAAGCGGGCTTCCCGCTGTACGGCCATGAGTTCAGCGAGAACATCCACCCGCTGAGCAGCACCTACTCCTGGGTGGTCAAGGACAAGCCCTACCTGGGCCGCACTAAAATGGACGAGGCTCCCCGCCAGAAACTGATCGGCCTGAAGCTGGACAAGATTCCTGTGCGGGAAGGCTACCCAGTGATGCTCAGCGGCGAGAATGTCGGCGTGGTGACCAGCGGCAGCACCAGCCCCACCCTGGGCCACCCCATCGCCATGGCCCTGGTGGACGTAGACGCCGCCGGCTCGGAAGCGTTTGAGGTGGAGGTGCGCGGCAAACTCCATCCCGCCGAGCGCACCGAACTGCCCTTTTACAAAGCCAAGTAGCTCCAGCCCACGTAGTCCAGGCCCTCCGTCACCCGCCCCCTCACCCTCAAGGAGAACCCTGCCATGACCAACCCCACCGAACTGAAATACGCTTCCTCCCACGAATGGCTCGCCCCGGACGGCAAAGTCGGCATCACCCACCACGCACAGGACCAGCTGGGCGACGTGGTGTACGTGGAGCTGCCCGAAGTGGGCCGCGAAGTAACTGCCGGTGAAGCCGTGGCCGTGGTTGAGTCGGTCAAGACCGCTTCTGACATCTACGCCCCTGCCAGCGGCAAGATTGTGGCCGTGAACGAAGAGCTGGAAGGCAGCCCCGAAAAGGTCAACGAAGGCCCCTTTGAAGGTGGCTGGCTGTTTCAGGTGGAAGTGAGCGAAGAAGGCGAAGGCCTGATGGACGCCGCCGCTTACGAAGCCGAAAACGGCTGAGCACCAGCTTGGAAGCCACAAGCTCTGGGCCTGCATACGGCTAAAGCTTGGTGGCTTTTTTGCTCCCCCGCCGACCTGTGTTCTGCCGGTGTCGTCCGGCCTTCAGAGACAAAGGCCGCGCCGATGACCTCATTTCTCAGAAGGGTGCCGCCCAACTGCGCTGGGTGCGACAATTCGGCCCTGTCAGGCAGTCTTAGCCTGTGAATCAGGCCCCTTTTCTGACCACCTATCGCCCGCGCCCAGGCTTCCTCACTGAAAGCTTGGCGTTCAAGGAGTTGAATCATGACCCGCCTACACGACCTGCTGCAAACCGATGACTTTATCCGCCGCCATATCGGCCCCAGCGCTGAGGAGCAGGCCGAGATGCTCGGCGCCCTGGGCGTTGCCAGCCTGGATGAGCTGACCGAAGCCACCCTGCCCGACTCCATCAAATTCAACGACCCCCTGCAAGTGGGCGAGCCGGTGCCCGAAGCCCAGGCGCTGGCCGACCTGAAGGCCGTGGCCGCCAAGAATCAGGTGCTGCGCTCCTACATCGGGCAGGGGTACTACGGCACGCACGTGCCCGGCGTGATTCTGCGCAACATGCTGGAAAACCCCGGCTGGTACACCGCCTACACCCCCTACCAGGCCGAAATCAGCCAGGGCCGCCTGGAAATGCTGCTGAACTTCCAGCAGGCGGTGCAGGACTTGACCGGGATGCCCATCAGCAACGCCTCGCTGCTGGACGAAGCCACCGCCGCCGCCGAAGCCATGACCCTCGCCAAGCGCCAGGGCAAGAGCAAAGGCAACGTGTTCTACGTGGCCGACAATGTTCACCCGCAGACGCTGGACGTGGTGAAGACCCGCGCCGAGTACTTCGGCTTTGAGGTGCAGACGGGCGACGCCGACCACATTCCCGAGGGCGCGTTCGGCGTGCTGGTGCAGTACCCCGGCACGCACGGCGAACTGCTGAACCTCCAGCCCATTGCCGACAAGGCCCACGCGGGCGGCGCGGCGCTGATCGTCGCCACCGACCTGCTGGCCTCGGCGCTGGTCAAGCCTGCGGGCGAGCAGGGGGCCGACATCGTGATCGGCAGCGCCCAGCGCTTCGGCGTGCCGATGGGCTTCGGCGGGCCGCACGCGGCGTTCCTGGCCTGCCAGAAGGGCTTCGAGCGCTCCATGCCGGGCCGCGTGATCGGCGTCAGCAAGGACGTGAAGGGCCGCACCGCCCTGCGCATGGCGATGCAGACCCGCGAGCAGCACATCCGCCGCGAGAAGGCCACCTCCAACATCTGCACCGCGCAGGCGCTGCTGGCGAACATGGCCGCCGCCTACGCCGTCTACCACGGGCCGGAGGGCATCAAGACCATTGCCGAGCGCACCCACCGCATGACGGGCATTCTGGCGAAGGCACTCAGTGACGCCGGAATGGGGACGAACGAAACCTTCTTCGACACACTGACCTTTGAAGGCGGCAGCGACATCCAGAGCCGCGCCGAAGCGAAGGGCATCAACTTCCGCGTGCAGGGCGGCAAAGTCGGCATCAGCCTGGACGAAACCGTGACCGTGCAAGACCTCGCGGACATTATCGAAGTGGTGACGGGCAAAACTGCCGACGTGCAAGGGCTGGACGCCGAAGCGGTGGACGGCATCCCCGCCGACCTCAAGCGCCAGTCCGACTTCCTGACGCACCCCGTGTTCAACACGCACCACAGCGAACACGCCATGCTGCGTTACCTCAAGCAGCTGGAGAACAAGGATTACAGCCTGACGCACGGCATGATTCCGCTGGGCAGCTGCACCATGAAGCTGAACGCCACCACCGAAATGATTCCGGTGACGTGGCCCGAATTCGGCAACCTGCACCCCTTTGCGCCCGAAACGCAGACCGAAGGCTACGCCGAGATGCTGCAACAACTGGAGGCGTGGCTGGCCGACATCACCGGGTACGACGCCGTGAGCCTGCAACCCAACTCCGGCGCGCAAGGCGAGTACGCGGGCCTGCTGGTCATCCGCAAGTACTTTGAGAGCAAGGGCGAAGGTCACCGCAACATCTGCCTGATTCCGGCCAGCGCCCACGGCACCAACCCCGCCAGCGCCGCCATGATGGGGATGCAGGTGGTGGTGGTCAAGACCGACGCCAACGGCAACATTGACTTTGACGACCTCAAGGCCCAGGCCGAGAAGCACAGCGAAAACCTCGCCGCGCTGATGATTACCTACCCCAGCACGCACGGCGTGTACGAGGAAAACGTGAAGGACGTGTGCGACCTGATTCACGCGCACGGCGGGCAGGTGTACCTCGACGGCGCGAACATGAACGCGCAGGTGGGCATTGCCAAGCCCGGCCTGATCGGCAGCGACGTGAGCCACCTGAACCTGCACAAGACCTTCGCCATTCCGCACGGCGGCGGCGGCCCAGGCATGGGGCCGATTGGCGTGAAGGCCCACCTCGCGCCCTTCCTGCCCGGTCACAGCGTGGCCTACAGCAGCGGCAGCCAGACCGGGGCGGTCAGCGCGGCCCCCTATGGCAGCGCCAGCATCCTGCCCATTTCGTACCTGTACATTAGGCTCTTGGGCGCGGCGGGCCTGAAAAAGTCCACCCAGGTCGCCCTGCTGAACGCCAACTATGTCGCCAAGCGTCTGGACGGGGCGTACCCCATCCTGTACACGGGCAAGGGGGGCCGCGTGGCGCACGAGTGCATCGTGGACATTCGCCCGCTGAAACAGGCCAGCGGCATCTCCGAAGAGGACATCGCCAAGCGCCTGATGGACTACGGCTTCCACGCCCCCACCATGAGCTTCCCGGTGCCCGGCACCCTGATGATTGAACCCACCGAGTCCGAGCCTAAGGCCGAGCTGGACCGCTTTGTGGACGCCATGCTGCACATCCGCCGCGAGATTCAGGACATTCAGGACGGCACCATCAGCCACGGCGACAGCCCGCTGCACCACGCGCCGCACACCCAGAGCGACCTGATGGCCGACGAGTGGACCCGCGCTTACAGCCGCGCCACCGCTGCCTTCCCCACGGGGCACCAGCGCACGCAGAAGTTCTGGCCTGCGGTGAACCGCGTGGACAACGTGTACGGCGACCGGAACTTTATCTGCTCTTGCCCGCCGATTGAGGACTACGCCGAGTTCGAGTTCAGCGAGTAACTAGAGAGCAGGGAAACAAGGGGCAGCCTCCGGAGGGATGGGGGCTGCTTTTTTATTGCGTCATCCTCTTAAGGACTATATGATATTTCCAGTACCAAAAACCGAAGCTAAATTCTGTAGACTAGGAGCGTTATAATGGCCAATAAGATTGAGTCTCTCACTTTAAGTATGGGTCAGACGTTCAGTGAAAACTATATCATACCAAGGTACCAAAGAGAATTTGTCTGGACCGAAAAAGGGGTTGAGAGGCTACTAAGAGATGTATATGAAGCTTATTCAGCAGATAAATCCTCCGAAT
>JAUNHF010000409.1 GCA_030524065.1 Deinococcus sp. | reverse complement strand
CGGTACAAGAAGCTGATGGAACCCCACCTGAAGAAGTTGCGCGGCGAGTAGGGGCTGTGCCAGGTCAGAAATGACCTGCGAGACACTGCACCCATGACAGAAGCGACCAAAGAGAAACGCATCCGGCTGGATAGGCGCACCATCCGCGTCATCCTGGCACGGGTGCATGTCGTGGTGGGCGTAGGGTTCCTGCTGTACAGCGAGGGAATCGGCATCCAGCACATTTTCAGCAACCCGACGCTATGGGGCTGGCTCAACATCCTGCTGGGGCCGCTGCTGTGGTGGAGCAAGTTCCCACCCATGATGGCGGTGCTGGCAAAAATGCTCAGTCTGCTGATGCTGCTGACCATGACATGGGTGTATCTGGACAGTGGCCTGATGACGGCGCTGATTTACGGGGCGCTGGGGTGGAGTGCGCTGGAAGGTATCTACCTGGCCGGTCTGGAACTGTTCAAGAAGGAGCCGCAGCATGTCACTCGACCTGACTGAGATCATTGCCGGCATCCTGGGGCTGGTCAGCAGCGGGTCCCTGCTGGCGCTGTACAAGGCCAAGCACGATGCCCGCCGGGCAGACCGGCAGGACACCATGAGCGGCGAGGAAACCCTGCGGGCCGAGCTGATGGGCATCCTGCAGACCGAACGCAAGCAGTACGAAAAAGAACTGGAGGAAGTCCGCGCCGAGGTCCACCAGCTGCGCAACCGGCTGGAAGCACAGAGCCGCTGGATTACCAAACTGATTACCGAGCGCGAGCGGCTGCGGCTGATCATCAACCACCACGAAGACCGCGCCGGCATTACCCGCACGGTGTGGCCCCAGGACGAGGAGCTGATATGACCTACTGTTACCCTGTGCTGGACCTGAAGCGCTACACCGTGTGGGAGGGGTGCGGCTTTCTGGACCCGCTGTACTTGAAGTATGAGAAAGCCCAGCACCCGGCCACCGATTGGAACGCCCGCACGGGTGGCGACACCGACAACGGCGACCCGCTGTATGCGATTGCCGACGGGCGCGTTTCGTACATGGCCTACCACCGCTATATCGGAAACATCCTCCTGCTGGAACTGGACGACGGAAGCGAGGCCGCCTACTGGCACAACGCCCGCCACGAGCCGGGGCTGAAAGTGGGCCAGCGGGTCCACATGGGCGAGCGGGTGGCGGCCATAGGCAAGGGCGGCACCAGCCCGCAATTTCCGAAAGGCCGGTTTGCCGCGCACCTGCATTTTGAGTGGCGCAAAAAGGCAGGCCAATGTCGCCCCGACGAATGGCCCGGAGTCAGCCCGACCCCTGAAGCAGCGGCCCTGTACATCCAAACCACCCGGCATGACCCAGCGGCCCGATTGAAGGAACTGGGAGCACTCACGACCCTGAGCGAAGTGCAGGCCCACTATGCCCAGAAGAAGGCCAAGCCTGGCGGTGTTCCGACTGACCGGAAAGTCAGGGTCATGCTTGAAGGGAAGCCCGGCGCATGGCAGGACGTGAGCGGACAGCGGGTCACCCTGCCCGGCCTGACCCTGAATGCCACCGACCCGGGAA
>JAUNHF010000408.1 GCA_030524065.1 Deinococcus sp. | reverse complement strand
TGGGGACAAACAGTGCTGGGGTGAGCGCTGGGTCTGCTGCGTCCGGCCCAGCGCCCGCCCCAGCACCGGGGCAGGAGCAGCCGTGAGCGCCAGCGCACCCGAGCAAGAGAGGAAGACGCCGGGATACCGCCGTCTCAGTCGGCGTTCACTGCTCGGTTACTGGTGGACTTTACCGGTGGCCAGCACCCTGGGTACGTTTGGCTGGCTGGGGCTCCGGGCAGGCCGCATCCTGACCCGCAAAGAAAAGCCGGGCGAACCCGAATTCGTGGCCGGGCCAACCCAGCGAATCGCTCAGCTGAGCGACTTTCCTGCGGTGTGGGGCAGCCTGGAATTCAGCTACCAGGGCACGCCCGCGGTGCTGCTCCGAGTGCCACAGCCCGTGCTGGGGGGCCTCAGCGCCGCCGACCAACACTTCGCCGCTTTTTCCCGGCGCTGCACCCATCAGGGGTGCCCAGTGGTGGTGGTCCGCGACCCCGAGGTACTGGCTCTCGCTTACAACTACCGCGCCGAGGAAGCGCAGCATCCACAGCTGGGCTGTCCCTGTCACTACTCGGTCTTTGACCCGCTCAAAGCGGGTGAAGCTGTCTTTGGGCAGGCCACTTTGCCACTGCCGCGCATTGCTCTGGCCGTGCAGGAGGGCCAGTTGTTCGCCGTAGGAAGCGAACAGGGTTGAGCCCTTGACGAAACCCGCTCTCCTACGGCCGCAAGCTGATCCGAATGTGATTCAGTTTGATTACAACCTTAAGAGGATTGGCCTTAGATGAGGTTGTCTGAACTCAAGACAGTGCTATTCTAACTTTGCAGTGAGATAGACCCCACCCGGTGTCATGCACTGAGCAGTGCCTAACCCTTTAGGGGCATAAGTTCTTTTCTCACATTTTGGTGAAGACTGAACTCTAGGGTACCGCTTAGGCACCGATCGGTCTGAGTTGCACTGCGAGCAGTGCGCCCGGCCGAGCTGTGTACAAGGAGAAAGTTATGCGTAAATCTATTATTGCGGCCACCCTGGCCATGACCGTTGGCGTTGCAGGAGCCCAGGCTGGTGGCGGCTACGCCGACAACACCCAGTATGTTGCCCCCACCACCACCAACGCTCCTGTGAGCGGCTCCGTGGTGCTGACCGACGTGCCCGCCGGCCACTGGGCCCGTGACGCCGTCGAAGCCATTGTCAAGGCCGGCCTGATCCAGGGCTTCCCCGACGGCACCTTCCGTGGCAATGAGAACCTGACCCGTTACCAGGCTGCCATGATCTTCCACCGTCTGCTGCAAAGCGGCGCCCTGAGCGGCTCCAACATCAGCGACGCCGACCTGCTGGTGATTACCCGCGGCATGCAGGAAGTCAGCACCGAGCTGGCAGCCATCAGCACCCGTCTGACCGACGTGGAGCGCCTGACCGTTGAGCAGCAGGCCCGCATTGACGCTCTGGAAGCTGCCATCAAGGACATGGACACCAGCGACAACAGCGCCTTGGTCGCCCGTATTGACGCTCTGGAAGCCCGCGTCATTCAGCTGGAAGGTGCCAACGCTACCGTTCC
>JAUNHF010000407.1:693-1535 GCA_030524065.1 Deinococcus sp. | reverse complement strand
GATTGGGGAAGCGCTCGTGCGCCTTCGCTGCTGCTTCCGGAGTAATCACTGCCGCCATAGCCGAACAACTGCGGGGCGTAGGCCACGATAAAGACCCGCTCCCGCTTGTGGTGTGCGCCAACATCGGCAGCCGCGAAACTGTGCCACTCCGCATCAAACCCGATTTCGGCCAAGTCTCGCAGAACTCGTCCGAAGAATCCGCCCTTGTCACGTCCATGAGCAGGGTCGGCTGAGCTTCGGAGTCCTGGGACGTTTTCAGCCACCACCCATCTGGGCCTAACCTCGCAAATAATTCGGGCGAACTCTCCCCACAAGTCGCGCTCGTCGTTGCTGCTTTCTCTTTTCCCCGCGAGGCTGTGAGGCTGGCAGGGGAACCCGCCACAGATAAGGTCAACTCTGGGAATAGACTTTCCATTTACATTCCTTACATCGTCTTGGCGGCACGCTTCCGGCCAGTGTTTTGCAAGTACGGCGCGGGCGTAGGTGTCCATCTCCACCTGCCATACGGTGGCGGCCTGGCCCTATCCCCATTCAAGGCCTAGCTCTAGCCCCCCTATGCCGCTGAACAGTGAGCCAATGGTCATAGTCATGCTGCACTTCCAATCCCAAACACGGCGGCGCTGCTCTCTCCGTCCATCAGGCGGGCAGCACGCTCGGCGGCCAGTGCGGTGGTGTGGCTGCGGCGGGCGTGCATCTTCGCGGCTCCGGCGCGGGCGGCGGCTTGTGCCCCTTTCGTGCCGAACTTGGTGGCTTCTTCCAGGTAGCGCAGGCGGGCGGCGCGGTAGGCCGGGGTGCTTTCCACTTCGGCGCGGATGGCGGCGGCGGCTCCCTCGGCGGGGGTC
>JAUNHF010000407.1:0-646 GCA_030524065.1 Deinococcus sp. | reverse complement strand
TAGGTGCTTGCGTACCGTGCGTGGGGTCATGCGGCCCATCTGCGCCACTTCCTCTACGCTGCGTGCTCCGCGCTTAATCCAGTACAGGACAAAGCGGGCATCGTGTAGGGGCGTGGCGTTCTCCGGGTTGCGTTGGCGGGGTGCGCGTTGCTGGCGCTGCTGCTGGGGCGTGGCCTTCCGGTGGCGGCGCTCGGTGGTGTAGCTGGCAGACATCAGGTTCACCTCTCCTTGAAATCGCAGGATGGGCAGCTGGCGCGGGTCTGCGGTCACCTCCAACGCCAGGGGCGCGAACTTGTCGCGGGGGTTGGTGCTCACCACGCGGCCCACAAAGCCCTGGGCGGTCAGGTTGTCCAGCGCGGCGCGCAGGTCACGGTGTCGGCCTCGGTACAGCATCCGCTCGGCCAGGCGCTCCATGCCGCCAAACTCCACGCGGGTGGTGCCGCTGCGCTCCACCAGGTCGCCGTCGGCAATCGCGGTGTGGACGGCCAGCAGCAGGTCCATGTACAGCTGACGGGTGCGGCTGTGCCCACTGGCGGCGGCCAGCCGGTCCATGCACTCGTTCAGTACGGCGGGGCCATGTGCGGCCCACAGCTGTGCAGCGCTCTGGGGCTGCGGGTCAGATATGACTTTCTGCGCGGCGGGCCGG
>JAUNHF010000027.1 GCA_030524065.1 Deinococcus sp. | reverse complement strand
GAGCATCGGGATGTCGGCGGTGAGGACCAGCACGCGCCCCCCCTGGTCACCCAGAGCTTGCAGGCCGGCGGTCAGGTTGTCCAGCAGGCGGCCACTGCTGGGCAGCTGTTGGTCAATCAGGGCGTCCATTTCCGGCGTGGTGGGGCCGATATAAGCCACCCGGCCCACCTGACCGCTGGCCCGCACGGCCCGCAGGACATGAAGGGCCATCGGCTGCCCAGCCACCGGCACCAACCCCTTGACAGCCACGCCATGCGAGGCGGCGAACGGATCGCCCGGATCGCCGCCGCCAAGAATCAGGGCCTGGTACTGCCTGGGCGCAGCGGCTGGTGAAGCGGCGGAAATGGTCATGAAGCACAGTGTAGATCAGGGCCGCGCCGCGGGAAGGACCAGGAGCAGGGCGGCAGCTGAGAACGGGGCAAGCTCAGGCTTCCTGCGGGGCCGGCGGGTGGTGGGCCGGCAAGACCACCCGCGCCGTAAAGCCCGCGCCCTCTACACTTTCCAGTTCCAGCCGCCCACCGTGAACCTCGGCAGCCCGCTGCGCCAGCGCCAGCCCCAGGCCATGTCCGCCGCCGCCCGCCTGCCCCTGCCGGGAAGAATCGGGGCGGTAAAAGGCGCGGCCCAGCTGCGCCAGCACCTCGGGAGACACCCCAGGCCCCTCGTCCTGCACCGAGATGTGGGCCTCTTCGCCCACGCCCCTAAGGCACACCAGCACCGGGGAGCCGGCGCCGTAGCGCATGGCGTTCACAACCAGATTCCACACGGCCTGGCCCAGCAGCACCGGGTCCCCTTCGGTCCACAGGCCACGGCCGCTGGGCGCCACTTGCAGGTCCACATCGGCCAGCTCGTCCAGTTCGCGGGCACGGTCCACGGCGTCGGCCGCCAGCAGGTGCAGCGCCACCGGCTGCCGGGACACCGAAGAGGGATCACGCGACAGCAGCAGCAGGTGCGTGGTCAGGGCCGAGAGGCGCTCCAAGTCGGTGCCGATCTCCTGCAAGTCCTGACGGTAGCGCTCGGCGTCGCGGGGCCGGCTGAGGCTCCCCTGCACCCGCGCCGTGAGGGCCGCCAGCGGTGAGCGCAGGTCGTGAGCGGCAGCGCGGGCAAAGTCCTGCTCGCGCTCGCGGGCCTGGGCCAGCTGCCCGAAGGTGCCCTGTAGGGCGCGGGCCAGCAAGCCCAACTCGTCGCCCTGCTCGGTCAGCGGCAGGGGCCGGCGCAGGTCGCCACTCTCCCCCACCTCGCGGGCCGCCACTTCCAGCTGCCGCACCGGGGCCAGCAACCGGCCCGACACCGTCCAGCCCAGCACCAGGGCCAGCAGCAGCGCCAGCGGCAGCAGGGTCCAAAAAGCGCGGCGAAAGGCTTTGTTGGCCTGCCCCAGCGACCCAGTGTCGGTCATGACGGTCAGCAGCAGCGGGGGGCCGGAGGTCCGCAGCTCGCGCACCACAATCATCTTGTCCTCGCCGCGCACCTGATAGAGGTCTACCGGCAAGTCCAGCTGCAACCCCTGTGGGAAGTGCTCGGTCTGTTTGTAAAACCACCGCCCGCCCACCTGTGACACCAGCCGCAGGTCCAGGTTCTGGGTCTGGACGTTTTCGCCGGCAATCTGCGACAGGTCAAGCCACAGCCAGCGCAGGCTTTCGGCGCCGCCGGCCCGGTCCACCTCGCGCTCGACCCGCGACTGCACAATCAGCACGTTGCTGAGCAGCTGCTCTTTTTCGGACAGGTACAGCAGCTGCCGCACGGTCAGATAAGTGCCGCCCGATACCAGCAGGGCGGCCAGCACCGTGGCGAGCGCCGCCCAGAGGGTCAGCCTGGCCCGCAGGCTCAGGCGCAGCATGCTGCGACGGTGGATGACCGAAGCTGGACACACTCACCCTGCCACCAGGCGTCTACCAGCATCCATCCCGCCTTCATGCTTCTACCCGGTAACCACGCCCCCGCTCGGAACGGATGGCTTCGGGGGCCAGCTTGCGGCGCAGGTAGCGCACGTACACGTCCACGATGCGGGCCTCGCCGCCGAACTCGGCGCCCCAGACCCGGTCCAGCAGGTCTTCACGGGTAAACCAGCGCTCGGGCGAGAGCGTCAGCGCTTCGAGCAGGGCGTACTCACGGCCGGTCACCGCCACTTCCTCACCGTCCCAGGTCACGGTGCGGGCCACCGTGTCCAGGGTGCCGCGCCCCGCCGCAAAATGCAGTACCGGAGCGCTCTGGCCGCGCTCGCGGCGGGTCAGCGCCCGCAGGGTCGCCAGCAACTCGGGCATGGCAAACGGCTTGGTCAGATATGCGTCGCCGCCAATGTCCAGGCCGCGCACCCGGTCTTCTACTTCGGTGCGGGCGGTCAGGAACAAGATGGCGGTGTCCAGGCCCGCTTCGCGCATTTCCCCGGCCACCGCGAAGCCGTCCAGCTCGCCGGGCACCATCACGTCCAGCACGGCCAGGGGATAGTCGCCCATCACGGCCGCTTCCAGGGCACTTTCGCCCGTCTGTACCCAGGTCACGTCATAGCCCGCCTCGCTCAGGGCCTCACGGGTGGGCTCGGCAATGCGGGTGTCGTCTTCCAGGAGCAGCAGGCGCATGAGGGCAGTCTAGCGGTGCAGGCTAAGGGGCGGTTGGAGTGCCGCATGATACCTTCGGGCTACTTTCCTTCAGGCCCAGATGGGCAGGTGATGCTTATGGCAGACGGCAATTCAGCGCAGCGCTCCGGCGCATACGGCAAACGTTTTACAGCCCAGTCTCACTTTTGGAGGACCCATCCATGACCTCATCTCATCCCAACCCTTTCGTAGCGGCTCTGCGGGACCTGTTGCGCGAAACCTTTGAAGGTACCGGCGGACAGGGCAGTATGTATATCGACGGCAGGGGGCGCGGCAGCCTGCTGGAAAACTCTGGCCGGGCTAAGCGCTCTTCAGGCGTCCGAGCGTGCTGGCGGCGCTCCCAGTATCGCCGCGCACGTGGGTCATACCCGCTACTACCTCAGCGCCCTGCGGACCTATCTGGCGGGCGATGAATTCATAGCCGATTGGCCGGGCAGCTGGCAACCCTCGGCAGTGGACGAACTGGGATGGACCAAGTTACAAGGCGAGCTGAACAGCGAATACCTTGCCCTTCTCGCTCAGCTTGAGCAAATTACTGACTGGAATGAAGACCTTAGCACCGACGCCCTCGCCACGCTGGCGCACAGCGCCTACCATCTGGGCGCAGTGCGGCTGCTGGCACGGCACTTTGTATCCGGCAACTAAATATCTGCCAACTGAGAATCTGGTAAATGGGCCGGGGCACTACCCACCCAAGCCGCTACACTGCGGGGCGTGATTATCACGATTGACGGCGTAGCGGCGAGCGGCAAAAGTACGGTGGCCTCCGGGGTGGCCCGTGCCCTGGGCGTACCGTATGTCAGTTCGGGGCTGCTGTACCGCGCCGTAACCCTGTGCGGCCTGGAAGCTGAACTGCCGGGCGGCGACCTGCGCGTGCTGGAGTGCTTGCAGGCCCAGCCGCCCCGCCTGGAACCACGCGCCGAGGGCAACCGGGTGCAGCTGGGGTCACGCGACCTGACCGCCGACCTGCACGCCACGCGGGTGGATGAGGGCGTCAGCGCCTACGCTGCACTGCCCGAGGTGAGGGCCTGGGTGGATGAGCAGCTGCGGGCGCTGCCGGCCCCCTTCGTGGCCGAGGGGCGCGACATGGGCACCACCGTCTTTCCGCAGGCACAGGCCAAGTTCTACCTGACCGCCAGCCCCCGCGTGCGGGCCGAGCGGCGCAGCGCCGAGCGCCCTGAAGACCTGGGGGCAATAGAGGCGGCCCTGGTAGAGCGCGACGCCCGCGACGCGGCCCAGAGCGTGCCCGCTGCCGACGCCCTGGTCATTGATACCGGCGAGCTGAGCGCGCAGCAAGTGATTGACCGGATCGTGGCCGAGGTTCGCCGCCGGGCAACACACTAAAGAGGGCAGGGCCGCTCCTCCGAACGGCCCCTTCACCTTGCCCCAGAGTCCTTAGTTGGCGGCGTCTACCACCCATTCGCCGCTGCGCATCAGCGGGATGCGGTTGCCGTCTTTGGTCAGCCCGTCCACATCGGTGCTGGGGCTGCCGATCATCCAGTCCACGTGAATCAGGGAGCGGTTGCCGCCGGCGGCCGCCAGCGTTTCTTCGTCGCTGCCGCCCTGCACGTTGGTGCTGTAGCAGCGGCCCAGAGCGATGTGCGAAGCGGCGTTCTCATCAAAGAGGGTCATGTTGAACAGACTGCCGGTCTGCGCGACCGGCGCCGAGGCCGGCACCAGCGCCACTTCGCCCAGGCGGGCGGCACCCTCGTCGGTGTCCAGCAGCTGCTGCAAGGTTTCCTGGCCGCTCTCGGCGGTGGCCTCTACGGCGCGGCCTCCTTCAAAGCGCATGCGGATGCCGCTGATCAGGGTGCCGCGCACCGACAGCGGCTTGCTGGCGACAGCCACGCCGTCTACCCGGTCGCGGTGCGGCGCCGTGAACACTTCGTCGGTGGGCATGTTGGGCACGGTGCGGGTGCCGGTGGGGCCGGTCATGGCGCCGCCGTCCCAGACGTGGCCGTCGGCCAGGCCCACGGTCAGGTCAGTGCCTTCCGGGTTGCGGAAGTGAACCGCGCTGAACTGCTGCTCATTGAGGTACGCGCTCAGCCGGGCCAGGCGGTCCGTATGCGCCTGCCAGGCCGCCACCGGGTCGGCTTCATTGATGCGCGACACGGTAAAGATGTCTTCCCACAGCCGCGCCACGCCCTCGGCTTCGGGCAGGTCCGGGTAGACGCTGCGTGCCCAGGCCGGCGTGCTCATGGCGCCCAGGGTCCAGTCCACCGTGTGCCCGCTGATGGCCGCCGACACCTTGCGGCTCAGCTCGGCGCCGCGCTTGGTGCGCTCGGCAATCAGTTGGCCGTCCACGCCAGCCAGCAGGTTGGGGTCGTCGCCGCGAATGCCGATGCGGGCGTAGCCGTCGGCCACCATTCGCTCGGCCTCCTCCATCAGCCACTCGGGCATAAACAGCGCCGCTTCGCGGCTGCCTTCCACGTAGCGCAGCCGCTCCAGTTGGTCGTCGTGCCAGTACACACGCACGTCCAGCGCGCCGATACGGTAAGCCTCGGCCACCATTTCGCGGACCAGGGGCACAGCGTCAATGGGCGCATTGATCAGCAGCTTGCCGCCGGCTTTCAGGCCCACGCCCGTACTGACCAGTACGCGGGCGTACTCGCGCAACTTCTCCTCAAATGTTTTGGACATTGCCGCAGCATAGCAAGGCGGCGTAGCCCGCCCGGACCCAGGCCGCTGAGCCGGGCGGCAGGCAGCGGATGAGCGGCCAGCCCCAAGCGGCTTTTTTCCCCTCCAAGAGATGACATTTGCCTTTCATAAGCCTGTTACGCTGAAGTAATGAAACATAGCTCACGCTTTATCCTGTGGACCCTCGGCCTCAGCCTGGGCAGCGGCGCACTGGCCGCCGTGACCGGGGGCGGGCAGCCTCAGACCGCCCCCGTGTCGCTGCCAGCAACGTCGGCAGTCACCGCGCCCGCAGGAACCGGCGTGATTCCCGCCCTGCCGCCCCGGACCGCTGCGCCCGTCCGGCCGAGTGCCGCTGCCGCGCCCACCGCAGCGCCCACCCCCACCGCAGCGCAGGGCCAGGGTGCCCAAGTGACGCAGCCTGCGCAGAACCGCCCCGCACCGGCCACGGCGACTCAGGCCGCGCAGCCCCCCGGCCTCCCCGCTGGCGTGACGTTCGTGACCCAGGCCGAGGGCATTAAGGAGTACCGCCTGAGCAACGGCCTGCGCGTGCTGCTGTTTCCCGACCCCTCCGCCGGCAAGTTCACGCTGAATGTGACCTACCTGGTGGGCAGCGTGCACGAGAACTACGGCGAAACCGGCATGGCGCACCTGCTGGAACACCTGGTGTTCAAGGGCACGCCGACCAGCGGCAACATCATGGAAGCGCTTGGCCAGCGTGGCGCCAACTTCAACGGCACCACCAGCCTGGACCGCACCAACTACTTCGAGACGATGAGTAATTCGGGCGACAACCTGAAGTGGGCCATCGGCATGGAAGCCGACCGCATGGTGAACTCGCGCATCAGTGGAGACGACCTGAAAACCGAGATGACGGTGGTCCGCAACGAGCTCGAGTCGGGCGAGAACAACCCCATCGGTCTGACCCTCAAGGAACTGCAATCGGTGGCCTATGACTGGCACAACTACGGCAACTCCACCATCGGCAACCGCTCGGATGTGGAAAATGTGCCGGTAGACCGCCTGCAAGCCTTTTACCGCACCCACTATCAGCCCGACAACGCCGTGGTGACCCTGGCCGGCGACTTTGACGAAGCGCAGGCCTTGGGGCTGATCGCGCAGGAATTCGGCAAGATTCCCGCACCTACCCGCACCCTGCCGCCCCAGTACACCCGCGAACCGGCCCAGAACGGCGAACGCAGCCTGACCGTGCGCCGGGTGGGCGACGTGCAGGCCCTGATGGCGGCCTACCACATCCCCAGCGTGCGCCACGCCGACACCCCGGCGCTGCTGGTGCTGAATGAACTGCTGGGCGATGAACCCAGCGGACGACTGTACGCGGCCCTGGTGCAAAGCGGGCAGGCCAGCAGTGCGGGCACTTTTCCGCTGACAGGCAGCGAACCGGGGCTGATGATCGGCCTGGCCCTGCTGGACAAGGACGACGACCTTGACGCGGCGCAGGCCACGCTGCTCGCTACGCTGGAGCAAGCCGGTGAGCAAGCCTTTGGTGAAGAGGAAGTGGCCCGCGCCAAGCAGCGCCTGGCAACCCAGCACCAGCAGCTGATGACGCAGCCCGCCCAGGTGGGTGTGGCCCTCAGCGAAGCGATTGCCGCCGGAGACTGGCGCTTGCTGCTGGAACGCCGCGACGCCGTAGAGCGCGTCACTGCCGCCGACGTGCAGCGGGTCGCCCGCACCTACTTCAAGCCCAGCAACCGCACCCTGGCCCGCTTTATCCCTGCGGCCCAGCCGGACCGGGTGGACATTGCCCAGGCCCCGAGCGCCGAGGACGTGCTGCGGGGCTTCGTGGGCGGCGAAGCGCTGGGCGCGGGCGAGGTGCTAGACGTGACCCCGGCGGCCCTGGAACAGCGGGTCGTCCGCGAGGAGATCGGCGGCGCAGCGGTCGCCATGCTCCCCAAAGACACCCGTGGCGACCGCGTGCAGCTACAGCTGGCACTGGATTACGGCACCCCTGAGACCGTGCGTCAGGCTGGCGCGGCTCCCGATTTCCTGGGCGAGCTGCTGACCCGTGGCAGCACTGGCCTGACCCGCCAGCAGCTGCGCGACCGGCTGGAAGCCATCAACACCAACCTGAGTGTGTCGGGGGGTGCCGAGGGCCTGGTCGTCCGCCTGGACACCGAGCGCCAGCACCTGCCCGCCGCCCTGGAGCTGCTGCGGAGCGTGCTGCGCGAGCCGACTTTCCCCGAAAACGAATTGGCCGAGCTGAAGACCCTCACCCTGACCGGGCTGGAAGCGGGCCGCAGCGAGCCGCAGAGCGTGGCCGGCCGCGAACTGGGCCGCATCTTCATGCCGGAAGATGCCAAGCGTGGTGACTTGTTCTACGTCCCCACGCTGGACGAGGACCTGGAAGACGTGCGGGCCGTGACCGTGCAGGACGTGCGCGACTACTACAAAAGCGTGGTGGGAGCGGGCCGCGCCCAGCTGAGCGTGGTGGGCGACTTTGATCCACAGACCATCCGCGCGGCGGTGCCGCAGCTGCTGGGCGGCTGGACCAGCCCGGTGGCGTATGAGCGCGTGGTGCGGCCCCTGACCCGGCCCGCCGGAGTTCAGCGCAGCATCAACGTGCCCGACAAGGCCAACGCCGTATATATCGCGGCGCAGAACTTCGCGCTGCGCGACGACCACCCCGACGCCGCCGCCCTGGAAGTGGCGATGCGGGTCTTCGGCGCGGGCACCGATTCGCGGCTGTGGAACCGCGTGCGCCAGCAAGACGGCCTGAGCTACGGCGTGGGCGCCCAGACTTCGCTGTCCAGCCGCGATGAGCAGGGCGTACTTAGCGCCTTTGCCATCTACAATCCCGGCGTGCGCGAAAAACTCTCGGCGGCCATGCAAGAAGAATTCCGCCGGGTGGCGCAGGGCGGCTTTACCGAGGCCGAGATTAACAACGCCAAGTCCGGCCTGCTGGAAGAAGCCCGTTTGTCCCGCACGCAAGACAGTGCCCTGGCCGGTGCGCTGCTGCTGCAAGCAGACCTGGGCCGCACCTTTGCCTTTGACCAGCAGTGGGAAGAGCGCGTGGCTGCCGTGACCCCAGAGCAGGCCAGGGCCGCCTTCGTGAAGTACATCAACCCGGATGATCTGGTGGAGATTCAAGCAGGCAGCTTCGAGTAACCCGCAGGGCGAAGGGGGAAAGCCGGAGGCGCAGGACGCGCGGCCTCCGACTTTCCCCCTTCGCTCGCTACTTACGCCAGTTCGTCCAGCGCGGCGTAATACTCCAGCTTGGCGTTATCTACCAGCTCGCGGCCATAGGTGTCTAGAAATACGTCCACCCACCGGGCCCCCAGATTGCGGCGGATGGACCGCACCGCCAGCGCCAGGTCGGCGTGGCGGTCGGCCAGTCCGGCGCGGCCCACATCCACCAGGCCCTCGATGTACTCGCCCTGCACGATGAAGTTGGGTAGGCAGGCGTCGCCGTGGGTGACCACTATGTCTTCGCTCTGCGGGCGGTGCCTCACCAGTTCCACCAGCAGGTCCACCGCTGACTGGCCCTGGCGCCCGGGGTCAAAGCTGCTTTCATCCACCAGCCCCGCCTCTACCCGCTCGCGGGCCAGCCGCAAGCTGACCGGCAGGGTCATGGTAAAAGGACAGTCGCGGGCGGGCAGGCTGTGCAGACCCCGCAGCGCCCGCGCCAGCAGGCCCGCCATGCGCTCCGCGTGCAGCGCAGCGTCCGGGTGGCTCATGGGAATGCCCGGCACGCGTTCCACCGCCAGATACTCCTGGGCACTGTCAGCGAAATAGCCCAGCACCGCCGGCACCGGCACGCGTCCCGTCAGCCAGCGCAGCCGCTCGCGCTCATCGGCCAGCGAGGGCAGCGCGGGGTGGCGGTGCGGCTGGATTTTCAGGACATGGCGGCTGGAGCGCCAGACCTCGGCGCCCGACTCGCCCAGGGTGACCGGCTCCCAGCGGGCCGCAGGCAGGATACGGCTAAAGGCGGGCGGAACCTGTGGGCCGGCGGTATCGGGCATAGGAGACAGTGTAACGGCGGCTCAGATGCCCGGATTGGCGTTTTGGTCGGCCCAGAGAAGGCGAGCGGCCAGGGTGCGGTAGGGGGACCAGCCCTGCACCACCGCCGCGTGGTCCTGTCCTGGGTAGTGGCGCTCCAGGCCCTTACGTAGCGCGAGGTCGCCAAAGCTGAACACGTCCGGGTGGGCCAGCGCGAACATCATGAACATCTCGGCGGTCCAGCGGCCCACGCCGCGCAGCGGCAGCAGCTCGGCCAGCAGTTGCTCGTCGCTGTGTGCGGCCAGCCCGGCAAAGTCCACATGCCCTTCAGTGGCGGCGCGCGCGATGTCCTGCACGGACGCCACCTTGGCCCACGACAGCCCTAGCGCCCGCAGCTCATCGGGACGGGCGGCCAGCAGCCGGACCGCGTCCACCTCGCCCAGCCCTTCTTCCAGCCGGGCATAGATACTGCGCGCCGCTTTGACGCTCAGCTGCTGACCCACCACCGAGCGAATCAGTCGGGCAAAGGGGTCAGCCACTGGCACCAGCACCGGCAGATCACCGTACTGCCGGATCAGGGCAGACATCACTGGATCGCGTCCCAGGTGATCCAGGGCGGCCCGGTGGTCAGAGAGGGGCAAGGCCATGCCGCCCAGCTTACGGGAAAAGTGGGAGCGCAGATGAACGGAACTTCCCGCCAACATAGGCTTTATGCACAGCAGTTCGGCCCTGCGAGGCTTTACAGGATGAAACTTTCCTAAACATGCCTTAATACTGCGGGAAGGGCACTGTTTTGAGGGGAAGGACTTTCCTAGAGTAAGAGCCATGAACCGCTCAATTGCACTGCTGACCACCATGCTGGCCGGGGCCGCTCTGGCCCAGATCACCACGACCACCACCACCATTGGCGAAGTGACGCTGACCAAACCTGTGGCCGCTCCGGCCCAGGCAGACCAGAGCGCCACGGCGCCCGCGCAGGCACAGACCGCAGCCACGCCAGCGCAGGCAGAGGCCGAAACTTCGGCAGCGCCGCTGGGCGACGCTGAGCCGCAGCAGGCCGCTGTGCAGCAAGTGCAGCCACAGGAAGCGCCGGAGCAAGTGGACACGGCCCCGGCCCAGCCGGTGCAGCCGGCCCGCACCACGGCGGTCCCCGTCCGCACTGTGACGCCTCCCAGCTCAGCCGCTGCGGCGACCAGCACTGGCACCAGCAGCCAGGCTGCGCCGCGTACCACCCAGGCGGCCCCGGTCACGGCGCCCACCTCTGCGCCTGTTTCCGCCCCCAAGCCCATCCCGGCAGCCCCGGCCAAGCCTGCCGCCACCGGCACCCAGGTGAGCACCAAGCCGGCCACGGCGCCCAAAGCCGTGACCAGCACCGTGGCCGAGGCCAGCCCCACGGCCGCCCCCAGCGACCTGCCCGCTGGCTGGCGTCACCTCAGCGGCGACATTTTCGGCTCTAAGGCGCTGACCCTGCCTGCCGGCAGCAAGGTGCAAGTGGCGATTGAAGCCGTGAACCGCACCACCGGCCGCCACACCCCGCACCTGCTGGTGGACTTCACCGCCGAGACGCTGCCCACCCAGTACTACCTCAACTACAACCCGGCCCGCATGAACACCGCCCGCTACGACTACGTGGTGCAGGCCAAGGTCTTCAGTGCCAGCGGCAAGATGCTGTACATGTCCGATGCCCGCCAGCCGCTGCCCCGCGACGTGGCCGCCAAGCTAAAGATCGACATGCGTTTCTGAGATCCCACTGAAGCTCTATGTGCCGCCAAGTCCCAAACAGGGCTGGCGGCGCCTGCTTTTGCCTTGACTGCCCGTTCTGTCTGCTTACTGGTGGAGTGTTTGTCGGCCCCGTGGCAGGGCGGCGGGCGGCCCCCAGTTCCGCAAAGAATGGCAAGGGGAGGCACACTTCACGGCCCCTGGAAGTGTCTATGGTGAAAGACATGAAAGCCAAGATCACTTTGCTTGTTGCCCTGCTGGCCGGCGCCGCCGCCGCGCAGACCACCATCGGGAACGTCACCATTACCCGCCCCAGCGATGTGCGGAACGTGACCCCGGCCCGGACGCCGGCAACCACCCCTCCAGCCCGCACGGCCCCGGCCCACACCGCTCCAGTGCGGCCCGCCTCTGCGCCCGCCGCTCCGGCACGCACCCCCGTCACGGGCGCCCCGAAGGCCACCGCCATCACCGCTCCCAGCGACCTGCCCAGCGGCTGGCGCCACCTACAGGGCCGCGTCGTGGCGCCCAGTGACGTGCGCCTGCCCGCCGGCAGCCGGGTGCAGGTGTCTATTGAGGAACTGGCGCCCAACTTGGCTCACCGCTCCACCTACCTCAAGGTGAGCTTCGCCGCCACCCGGCTGTCTACCCCCTACAGCCTGCAGTACAGCGCCCACCGCCTGAACCCCCAGAGCATCTACGCTGTGCGCGCCAAGGTGTTCGACCGTGAGGGCCGCCTGCTGTATGCCAACAAAACCCTGCACCGCGCTCCCAACCTGCGCGCCGCCAAAATGAACATTGGCGTTTCTCGCTGAGCAGTCCGCGCACCGCAGGAGTGAGCCCCCCAGCCTGAACGGTGGGGGGCTCGCTCTGTCCTGTGTGGCTGCGCTCGCCTTTATTCAGCCACTGCGCCCAGGCGTGCAGCAAAGGCGGCCAGCTCCGGCCACTCCGGGTGACCTGCGT
>JAUNHF010000406.1 GCA_030524065.1 Deinococcus sp. | reverse complement strand
TTCATGGCCCCAGTAGACCGCGTGGGGGAGCGTGGGGCAAGGGGACGAATGCCCAAACTTGCAGCGACATCCAGAGTCTTGTATAACAAGGCTTGCAACACAAGGCTTAGGAGGCAAGACATGACCCCACTGAAATCTGGCACGGTCGACCTCGTGATTCTAGCGGCGATTGGCGAGCAGCCGCGCTACGGCCTGGAACTCGTGCAGCACATCAACGCCCGCAGCGAGGGACTGTTTGAACTCTCGGAAGGCAGCCTTTACCCCGCGCTGCTGCGGCTGAGCAAGGCGGGCTGGATTGCGGGCGAGTGGCAGCCCACCCCAGGCGGCGGCAGCCCGCGCAAGGTCTACACCCTGACCGACACAGGGGCCAAAGAACTGGAGCGGCGCAAAGGCGAGTGGGGCCGCCTACAAAATGCCGTGAATGCGCTGCTGCTGAGGCGCTGGGGGCGGGCATGAGCCGCACGCTTTCGCTGTACATCTACCGCGCCACCCTGGGCTTGCCGCGTGAGGAACGCCGCGAAGTCGCCGCCGAACTCCGCAGCCACCTGCTTGACCGCGTGCGGCAACTTGAGGCCGAAGGCTTTGAGCGCGAGGAAGCCGAACACCTCGCGGTGAGGGCGATGGGCAGCCCCGAGGCCACCAATTCGGAACTGCTGGGCCACTTTTTCACCACGCCGCTGGGCTGGGCGGTAGCGGCGCTGACCGCGCTGGGCCTGGGCGGGTACTGGGCCTGGCAGAACGTGCCTTTGCCGCTGCTGGGGCAGCCCTCGGTCAAGTGGGAAGACAAACTGAACACGGATGACTTGGCCTTTCTGATGCAGCGGGAAGAAGCGCCGAGAGCGCCTTACAAAGCGGTGACGCTCAGTATTCCAGCCAAAACACCCTGGCTTTATATCGCGCTGTTGCCCCGCACAGGCGCAGGCGTGGCGCAGTTACAAATCACGCCTATCGGTGCTGATCCCAGGGGAACGGGCGGCGCTCCTGCTAATGCAGCCGTGCGAGGGCGTTTCCTGCTGAGTGGCATGCCGTGGGAAGACCGTGTGTGCCCCAGAATAGATAACAAACCCCAACTCAACGTTTTTTCGGCGCTGCGCCCTTTGAGTCCTCAAAACCCGCTGGAGGTGTCCTGGCTAAATGGTTGCACTGGAATAACACTTCCGCAGGGGGAAGGCGTTCGGATGTGGTCGCTCATGTGGGAGCCTCGTACTTCAGAGCGGCAGAGCCTCAGATTGAATGAGTGGACCGTGCTGGCGGCCTACCGCGTTGGAATCAGTACGGGTAAACCTCTGCTGACTGGGGCAAATAACCCGCACGATTATCTGCTTGCCGCCATGCCCGCTGACCGCAGGCTTGACCAGCCCGACCCAGGGGAGCCGAAAAATGCCCCCAATCACAGCATCAACATTATGCTGGACGGCTCCAAGTGGGCCAAATATGCACGCGGTCTCCCCCGCCCCACCCTCAAGCCCTAAACGCTTTCCAGCATCGCCTGCGTTTCGCGCACCCCAAATTCATCCTCGGCCTGTTCAAACGCGACC
>JAUNHF010000405.1 GCA_030524065.1 Deinococcus sp. | reverse complement strand
GGCCACTCACACCGCGAACATCTGCGCCAGCTGGGGCCGCTGACCCTGGTGAACTGCGGCGCAGTCAGCCGGCAAAAGGACGGCGACCCGCAGGCCCGCTGGGCACTGCTAGAAGGCGGAAGCGGCCGCTGGAACGTGCAGTTTCGCCGCGTGCCCTACGACGTGGAAGCCGCCGCCACCTGGGCTGAGGCCCACGCTTGCCAGGGCGCCAAGGAAGCCCGCCAGCTGCGCACTGGGCAAGGGGCGTAGCGATGGATTTCAGCAAGTCCGCTGAGCTGTTCCGGGCCCTGGGCGATCCGGGCCGGCTGAAGGTGCTGGCCCTGCTGGCCGCGCCCCCGGCAGACGCCTGCGCGCCGGCAGGCCGCATCTGCGCCTGCGACCTGACCGAGCATCTGGGCCTGTCGCAGCCCACCGTCAGCCACCACATGAAACTGCTGGTGGCGGCTGGGCTGGTCACCGCCACCAAGCGTGGCCGCTGGACCGACTACGCGCTGGCGCCCGAGGGACTGGCCCAGGCGCAGCAACTGCTCGCCGAGCTGGCGGCCAAGCCGGACTGAGGCTTCATGACGCTTGCCAGGCCCCCGCTCTGGCAGCGCCCTGCCTTCTCTCTTGCGCGGCCAGTGGCCGCCCCACGCGGGTCACTCTTTTGGCGGATGTTCCAGCCGGACCAGCACTCACAAACTAGGGGCATGCACCCTATACCTCTACAAACGGCCGGCCTGCACAAAAGTTACGGAGGGCGCGAAGTTGTCAAAGACGTTGGTCTCAGCGTCCCGGCCGGCTCCCTTTACGGACTGCTGGGACCCAACGGTGCCGGCAAGACCACCACGCTGCGCTGCTTGCTGGCCCTGTCCACGCCCACGCGCGGGCAGTGCCTGATTGACGGCCTGGAGGCAAGCCGCCCAGAGGCGCGGCGGCAGATCGCCGGCATGATTGACAGCCCGACTTTTTACCCCAACCTCACCGCCCGCGAGAATCTGCATATTGCCGCTGGCCTGCGCAGTCTGGCACCGGGCGACCACGCCGACCTGCTGGAGCTGGTCCGCCTGACCGACGCGGCGGACCGCCCCGCGCGGGGTTATTCGCTGGGTATGAAGCAGCGTCTGGGCATTGCCATGACCCTGGTGGGCCGTCCCCGCAGCCTGATTCTTGACGAACCCCAAAACGGCCTGGACCCGCAGGGAATGGAGGAAATGCGGGAGTTGCTGCACCGCCTGAGAGAACGCGGGCACACCGTCATTGTTTCCAGTCACCTGCTGGGAGAAGTTCAGCGGTTCGCCACTCACCTCGGGGTGATGCGTGGGGGCGAACTGGTGTTTCAGGGCAGCTTGGCGGAGTTCCGCGCCGGGCTGGGCGAGCGGCTGGAACTGGTGTGTGAGCGGCCAGAAGAAGCGGAGGGTGTGCTGCGGAATGCCGGCTTGCCGGTTCAGCGTCACGGCGCCGCGCTTTACCTGCCGGCCGACGCGCCGCCAAGCCAGGTGGCCCGGTTGCTGCTGGGGGCCGGGCTGGACTGGACCAGGCTCGGCCACACCGGCGGCCGCCTGGAGGACCATTAC
>JAUNHF010000026.1 GCA_030524065.1 Deinococcus sp. | reverse complement strand
GCGTGGGCGACTTTGACGTGGTGGTGGTCGCCATCGGCTCGGACGTGCAGGCCAATATCCTGGCGACCATGAACGCCAAAAGCCTGGGCGCTCCCTATGTGGTCAGCAAAGCGGTGGACGAAATGGCCCGCCGGGTGCTGGAGCGCATCGGGGCCGACCTGGTGGTGCGCCCTGAGCACGACATGGGCCTGCGGCTGGCCCGGCAAATCGCCAATCCCAACGTGGTGGACGCCCTGGACCTGGGCAGCGACCACGCCATCGTGGAGCTGGAAGCCAACGACCGACTGCGCGGCTCCCTGGCGGACCTGAACATGACCGGGCGCTTTGGTGTGCAGGTGATCGCCATCGGCCGGCGGGGCCAGCTGGAAGTGAGCCCCCGCGCCGACAGCCTGATCGAGCCCCATGACAAGCTGGTGATCATCGGCACCGGCCACGATATAGACGAGCTGCGGCGGTATCTGGACAAGTAAGCCTACGCCACGGCAAATTGCAGCGTCAGCGCCAAAATGGCCGTGTTGAACACGAACGAAAACAGGGTATGACCCGTGACCACGCGCCGCACCGCCTGGCTGGTCACATTCACATCCGAGCTGGCCGCCGTGGTACCCACTGTGAACGCGAAATACACGAAATCCAGCAGGTCCAGCGGTTCATCTCCTGGGAATTCCAGCCCGGCCCCGCTCTGGTGGTAATACAGCCAGCTGTAGTGCAGGGCGTAGGCCAAGTGGGCCATCAGCCAGCTACAGGCCACGGTCAGCACGCACAGGGCGACAAACAGCTTTTCCTGCCAAAGCGGAAAATTCAGCTCACCGGCCAGCGGCAAAAACAGGCCAGCGATGATCAGCCCGAAAAAGCTGGCGAACAGGACAAAGGAAAGCCCAGTGCGCCCCCCCAGCACCCAGAAGTCCAGCCACGGATACTGCCTGAGCAGCGGCGGCGCGGCAGCATTGGCCCAGCGGTGCAGCTGCGGGCCGGTCAGCTGCCGGTAGGCTTGCCAGGTCAGCAGGACATACAGCAAGCTGGCGGTGCTTGTCGCGGCGATGGTCCGCAGGATCAGCGGCTGACCGCTCAGCAGCAGAAAAAGGACCGCGAAAAGGACCGTCCACGCGGCTGTCCTCTCGTACTGCCCGCGCCAGTCCAGTCCAGTTGCCCGTCCGTTTGGTGCGCCCATTCACGCAGCTTAGCGGTTGGTAGGGCTCCATAGTGCATTCGGCCACACTGCGGCCTGCACCCCGGCCACCGGCCACTTCAGGGTACCGCCGGACTCAGGGGATCTGGGACGGGGGCGGGGTCTGCGGCTCATCCGGCAGCACCCGCACCCACTGGCGGCACTCCAGCCGGCCCTGAATCGCCATGTTGCGCGCCACCTCCGGTGGGGGCAATTGCCCGCGAATCTCGGTGCGGTCGTTCAGCGGCACTGGCCCACCCTCAGTCAGCCACTCGGCCCGCCGGCTGGTCCGCACGGTGCGCTCAAAGCAGGCCGCTTTTTCGGGGCTGAGGTTCAGGCCCACCACCTGCAAGCCATTTTGCACCGTCACGAAGGTGTGCTGCGTGGCCGCAGGCGTCTGCGCCAGCGCCGCCGATGCCTGCACATGGCTGTAGCCGGCCACCGAGAGCGCAACCACCAGCGGAAGAGCGGCCGTCAGCGCCCAGATCTGATCCGCCGAGATGCGGGCCTGTGGGCGTAGGGCGTACAGCACCGCCAGCAGACACAGGGCAGGAATGATCCAGAAGATCAAGTTCACGCGGCCCAGTGTATCCAAGAAGGGGCCAGCAGGTGAAAGAGCGCCCGAAAAAAAAAGCCCCCTCCATACCGGAAGGGGCCCTATGGACTAATTGAGGGGGGAAGGCCACTCAGGCAGCGGAGCCGTGGTCGCCGCCCTGGGCAGCCTGCTCGGCCCCCTCGGCAGCGGCTTCGGCTTCCAGCTTGGCCTTGATCTTTTTCAGGCGGAAGCTTTCCTCGCGCTCGCGCTGGTCCAGCACGCCACGAATAAAGCGGATGTCGGCCTGAATCCCCGGAATCACGACCTGCTCCAGGGCGTTCACGCGGCGGGAAGTTTTTTTGATTTCCTCACCGATGCGGCGCAGCTTGGTTTCGGTCCCGGCCACCTTCACGATGGCTTCCAGCACTTCATTGAAGTCGGTCGCCGCCTGGATGGTGCGGCCGCCCACGTTGATGGGGCTAAAGCCGGCGCTCCGGGTCCGCTCGGGCACGGTCATCTTGGGGACTTTCACACCGTAGATGCTCTCGATCACCATATCAACGGTGTAGTCGTCGCTGGAGCCCAGGCTGAGGCTTTCCACCGCCTCGGGGCTGTCCCAGGCTTTGGCGCCCAGCAAGCTGGTGTATGCACCCTTGCTCACGCCGGCCAGCTGCTCACGGGCAGCCAGGGCGTCCTTGACCAGTGCGAAAAACTCGGCAATCAGGGCGTCGCGCTTGCGCTTGAGCAAGTCAGCGCCGCTGCTGGCGGTCTTCAGGCTGGCTTTGGAGGCCAGCAGAGCGGAGCGGGTAGGACTGATTTGTTCGGCCATATGTTGTCACCTCCTTTTGTCGGTGACGTTGACGGTGGGTGAGTGGCAGGGAAAATTTCACCTGCCATCAGCCACCGGTCAACGTTTAGTTGCCCTTCCAGCTTTCGTCAATCTTGGTGCCGTAGTGCTGCTCAATGTCTGCCTTGCCGATACGGGTCAGCTGGTTCTGGGGCAGCTTGGACATAATGCCCCAGGCCACCGTCAGGCTGTCATCAATCGAGCGGTCCTGGTCCCCCTGGCCGATGAAGTAGTTCTCGAAGTCGTCGGCAAAGCGCAGGAACAGCTTGTCGGTTTCGGTCAGCGCGTCTTCACCGGTGATCGCCACCAGCTTGCGCAGGTCCAGGCCGTTGGCGTAGGACGCGAACAGCTGGTCCGAGACGTTCTTGTGGTCGCCGCGGGTCTTGTTCTTGCCGATGCCGTTGCCCATCAGTCGGGACAGAGAAGGCAGCGGGTTGATCGGCGGGTACACGCCCTTGGAGTTCAGACCACGGTCCACCACGATCTGACCTTCGGTGATGTAGCCGGTCAGGTCAGGGATGGGGTGGGTGATGTCGTCGTCGGGCATGGACAGAATCGGAATCTGGGTGACCGAGCCGGGCTTGCCTTCCACCACGCCAGCGCGCTCGTACAGGCTCGCGAGGTCGGTGTACATGTAGCCGGGGAAACCACGGCGACCAGGAATTTCTTCGCGGGCACCGCCGATTTCACGCAGCGCCTCGCAGTAGTTGGTGATGTCGGTCAGGATGACCAGCACGTGGTAGCCGTGCTCGAAGGCCAGGTACTCGGCGGTGGTCAGCGCCATGCGGGGGGTCAGCAGACGCTCCACGGCCGGGTCGTCGGCGCGGTTAAGGAACAGCACGCTGCGGGCCAGTGCGCCGGTGCGCTCAAACTCCTGCGTAAAGAAACTCACTTCACGCTGGGTCAGACCCATGGCGGCGAACACCACCGCGAAATCGCCTTCGTGGCCGGGCACTTTGGCCTGGCGGGCAATCTGCGCGGCCAGCTCGTTGTGCGGCAGACCCGAGCCGGAGAAAATCGGCAGCTTCTGACCACGGATCAGGCTGGTATTCACGTCGATGGTGCTGATGCCGGTCTGAATGAACTCTTCGGGCTTGGCGCGGCTGGCGGGGTTCATGGCCTGACCGTTGATGTTCAGGCGCTTTTCCGCGACCACTTCGGGCAGCCCGTCAATGGGACGGCCCAGACCGTCAAAGCGGCGGCCGATCATTTCCTTGCTCACGCCGAGGCGGGCCACGTCTTCCACCAGGCTCACGCTGGCGGTTGCCAGGTCCAGGCCACGGGTTTCTTCGAACACCTGAATCACGGCGCTCTTCTCGCTGACCTGAATCACTTGGCCGCCGCGAATGTTGCCCTGACCGTCTTTGATGTCCACGATGGAGTTGTAGGCCAGGTCGGAGGCCGCATTCACGAACAGCAGCGGGCCAGAGATGTACGAAACGTCGTTGTACTCTTTTTTCAGCAGGGTCACGCGGTGACCTCCTTGTTCATGCTGACCGTGCCTGCGCCGCCCTTAAAGGTGGTGTCCAGCTCGCTCATCACCGAGTCGGCGTAAGCGGCGAACTCGTCTTCGTGCACGTAGCGGGCGCGGGACAGCTTCTCGATCACGGGGCTGGCGATGATTTCGTCGATGGTGGCACCGTCACGCAGCGCCAGTTCGGCCTGGTCGTAGAACTTCAGCATCATCCGCATCAGGCCGTAGTTCTTGGGCATAGAAGCCGAGGCGTCCACCGGATCAAAGCCGTTTTGCTGTAGGAAATCCTGACGCAGCATCTTGCCCGACTCGATCACCAGGCGCTCCTGGTCCTGCAGGGCGTCGGGACCCACCAGCTGCACCACTTCTTGCAGCGCCGCTTCTTGCTGGAGAATGTTGCCGATGCGCTGGCGCAGTTCGGGGAAGTCCTCGCCCACATTCTTGCGGTACCAGTCTTCCAGAATGGGGGTAAACAGCGAGTAGGAGCCGTTCCAGTTGATCGCAGGGAAGTGACGGCGGCGGGCCAGACCCGCGTCCAGACGCCAGAAGGCGCCGGTAATGCGCAGCGTGGCCTGGGTCACGGGCTCGGACATGTCACCGCCGGCGGGCGACACTGCGCCGATCACCGACACGGCGCCGTCTTCGCCGGCCATGGTTTTCACGGCACCGGCGCGCTCGTAAAAGGCAGCCAGCTTGGCGCCCAGGTAGGGCGGGTAGCCTTCTTCGGCGGGCATTTCTTCCAGGCGGGAGCTGATTTCACGCAGCGCCTCGGCCCAGCGGGAGGTCGAGTCGGCCATCAAGGACACCGAGTAGCCCTGGTCGCGGAAGTACTCCGCCAGGGTGATGCCGGTGTACACCGAGGCTTCACGGGCCGCCACCGGCATGTTGGAGGTGTTGGCAATCAAGATGGTGCGGTGCATCAGAGGCCCGCCGGTCTTGGGGTCTTCCAGTTCGGGGAATTCCACCAGCACGTCGGTCATTTCGTTGCCGCGCTCACCGCAACCCACGTACACCACGATATCGGCGTTACCGTACTTCGCCACGCTCTGCTGGGTCACGGTCTTGCCCGAACCGAAGGGGCCGGGAATCGCCGCTGCGCCGCCCATCACTAGGGGGAACAGCACGTCCAGAATGCGCATTCCGGTCAGGAAGGGCAGGCTGGGGTCTAGCTTCTTGGCGACAGGGCGGGGCGCGCGCACGGGCCAGTAGTGGGCCAGACGCAGCTCGGTGCCGCCCTCCAGGCGGGCGATGGTGTCGTCAATGGTGTACTCGCCAGCGGGAGCCACCCACTCCAGGCGGCCGCTCTTGTCGGGCGGGGTCAGGATCTTGTGGGTGAAGCTGAACTCAGGCACGGTGCCCAGAATCGCGCTGCCGCTCACTTCGTCGCCGGCCTGCACGGTGGGGGTAAAGGCCCACTTCTGCTCGCGGTTCAGGCTGGAAACCTCAATACCACGGGCGATAAAGTCACCACTCTGCTCGCGGATCTTGTCCAGGGGCCGCTGAATGCCGTCGTAAATGCCGTTCAGCATGCCCGGGCCCAGCTCCACGCTCAGCGGCAGGCCAGTGGTCTGCACCGGCTCGCCGACCATCAGGCCGGAGGTGTCTTCGTACACCTGCACGAAGGCGGTATCGCCGTCCAGACGGATGATTTCTCCGACCAGACGCTCTTTGCCTACGCGCACAATGTCGTACATTTTGGCGCCGTACATACCGTCCGCGATGACCGCGGGACCGGCAATGTTCTGAACGACACCCGTTTTCTGTTGCGTCATTTGATTCTCCTTGAAAGATGCGGAAGGGGGCTGAGAGCCAGTGGCTTCCCCGCCCGTCTTGGCGTTTTGCCCGCTGCCCTCAGCCGCCCGCATTACAGTTTGATGTCGAAGCCCACCGTCTCGCGCACCAGCCGGCCCATGTACGCCTTGGCGTCCACGGTGTCCGGGCTAAAGGCGTCGCTCAGGCTGGGCAGCGGCAGCAGAATCGGCAGGTCACGGCCGCGCATCACGCGGGCCGTAGCTCCGATGGGATCAGCGATCAGTCCGCCGTCTACCGCCACCAGGCCATGCTGACCTTCCACAATCAGGCGCTCCAGCGTGGCCTGGGCAGTGTCCGGAGTGGCTTCCACCACTTCGGCCCCGGCCAGGCGGTATCCGGTCGCCGTCTCGCTGTCGGCCAGAATCACCACGCGCTGAGCATTGCGGCCCTTTTGGGTCCCTTGCTGGGCTGCGGTCATGCGTCCACCTCCTGGCGAAGCTGTTCTTCTGGCAGGCCGTAGTACTTGCCGCGCCCGATCAGGCGCAGCTTGGCCGCTTCGATCTCTTTGCGGCGCAGGAAATCCAGGATGATGCCCACACCCATCGGGTCAGAGACGCCAATAGAGCGGGCGGTGCGGTCCAGCGCGGCGCGGGCCGCCACTTCGGCCGCCTGCGGCGTGGGCGCTTCCATGATGGCGGCGATGTCCGGCGAAGCGCCGGTATCACCCGAGGCCAGCCGGGCATACCCCGCCGCGTCCAGGCGGCCGCCTGGCACGAAGAATTCCTGGTTCAGCGGCACGCCGGCAGCCTGGGCCTGACGGGCCATCAGCGCGTTGGTGATGTCGATCTCGCGGCCCACGTAGGTGCGCAGCGAGGTGTCCTGAGCCACTTTGCGGACATGTCCGTAGTACCCCTGGTCCAGTGCCACTTCCAGGTTCAGCAGGTTGCCGCTGGCCTGGTAAGCCGCCACCCCGCGCCGAAACGCCGCCGCCAGCGGATGACCACTGACCGAGATGGCCGAGGCCACACCGGGCAGGTCGCTGCTGCCGGCCGCATTTTCCAGCAGACTGGGCTTGAAGGTGCCGCCAGGAATTAGGCTGCTGCGAATGGCGTCTACGCCGCGCCCAGCCACCACGCCGCGGGCCAGGGTCTTGAGGTTCACCAAGTCCCAGCGCATCAGCAAGGTTTCGATTTCACGCCGGGAGTTGCCGTCGGCAAAGCCCAGCACCTTCTGCGTGGTCGCAAACAGGTTGCGGCTCAGCGCCCGGTCCAGCTCGGGCAGGCCGGCGTCTTCGGCGGTGGTTTCACGCAGGCTGGCGGCAAACCCGGACTCACTCAGCACGCGCAGGAACTCGGGGTAGCTGCTGGCCGCCAGTGCGGCTTCCAGCGAGCGGCCATCAAGCAGCGCGTTACGCATCATCCTGACGCGGGTATTGATGTAGGCATAATCGTCAGGCATAGCCTCTCCTTATTCGCCCGTCAGCAATTGGCGGATCTCGGGGGTCAGCCCACCGCGCAGGGTCTGCAAGCGGCCCATCAGGGTGTTGGTGATGCCGCTTTTGCCGCCCTGGCTGATCAGCCGCACGCCACCCTCAATGCCCGGGTTGGCGCGGACTTCCAGGTCACCCACCAGCGAGCGCAAAATTTCTACGTCGCTGGGGTTCACTTCGGCCACTTCGGCAGCGGGCACCGCCTGGCGGGCTTCGTTTAGCAAGCGCCCCAGGATTTCGCGGTACTCGGGCAGCCGGCCGATATCACGCAGCTGCTGCTCGACCAGGCCGTACACCTGGGCGATGCCTTCTTCGCCTGCGCTCAGGCGGGCGGCGTTCATCTCCAGGTCCGCCGAGGAGCGGGCGCGGGTCAGGCCGGCCTGGTACTGCTTGTCCAGCACCCGGCTGCGGCTCTCGACCAGTCCCTGCGCTTCGGCGCGGGCGTCAGCCACGATCTGTTCCGCACGGGCGCGGGCATCGGCGCGGACGCGCTCGATCTCGGCCTGAGCTTCATTTTCAAGCAGTCGGTCCAGGGCCATATCAGATCAGGAACAGGCCCACGAAGCCCAGAATCACCAGGGTTTCAGGCAGCAGGAAGACCAGCAGCAGCTGACCGAACTTGCTGGGGTCTTCGGCCACGGCGCCCACCAGGCTCGAACCGATGCGGGCCTGTGCCAGACCGGTGCCCACGGCGCCCAGGCCCAGGGCCAGGCCCTTACCGATGGCCGACAGACCTTCGTTGTTGCCGGCGGTAGCGGCGACTTCCTGAGCGTTGGCCGCACCGGCCAGGGCGAACAGAACGGCAACGATAGCAATCTTGTTGTACTTGGTCATAGTCATTTCTCCTGTAAGAGTTAGTTTACCGGCTCGCCCGAAGTGGAGCTGAGACGACGAAGGGGGGTGTAGACGGGGCTGGTTTCAGCGTTGTATCCCGTCGGGTTGAGGAATTCGACCATCTGCAAACGGATGGGCTGCAGGATGTGACCGATCAGGGTCAGTGCGAGAATGAGAACAGTCAGGATCACAGCCAGAATCAGGCCGATCACGCCGCCGATCAGGCCCATGCTTTCGTACAGGCTCCAACCGAGGTCAGCCACCAGCTTGGCCATGATGGCCGACACCAGACCAACCGCAAAGATACGGGCGTAGCTGAGCACCGCGCCGCCCTGCGAAATCAGTTCCACAGGTAGCATCGGGAAGTGCTTGATGACGCGCAGGTAGCCCACCACAAAGGTGAGGAATCCCAGCCACATCAGCCAGACCAGGGGATTAGCGAAGTTGAACATCAGGCCAAAGTCGCTGGCCGCCTTGGTCACAAAGGCCATCAGGATCAGGGCGATCACGCCGCCAAACAGCGCCGCGCCTTCCCAGACGTGGGTCTGGTCGCCATGCTTGAGGCCCTCGCGAATACGGATAAACCAGCCCCAGGGCACCTGCAAGATGCCGAACGCCAGCGCAATCATGAGCATGATGTTGCTGAAGTAACCGGTTTCCAGACGGGGGAAAAGGGTAGGAATCAGGCCGTGGTGGTGTCCACCCTCATGCGCGTGATACTCGGCGCCGGTCCAGCCCCAGAAGTTGTTCAGCAGTTTCTCGTCCAGGTAGAACAGGCCCAGGTGCTCGCCCCAGGTTCCGAAGAACTCGCCGGTCAGGAAGCCCCACAACACCGTCCAGAACGACATGGCCGCAATAATGCTCCAGATGTCCTTCAGCGTGGCAGGCAGCAGCTTGGTGCCCATCAGCGGAACGGTCCAGCTCTGACCACGGTCGGCCTTGCCCTTGAGCCACAGGCCCACCAAGAAGAACAAAATGCCGTAGCCCACGTCACCGATAATCAGACCGAACAGGAACGGCATCAGGTACGCCATCACCCAGGTGGGGTCAAAGGTGCCGTACTTGGGCGGCGACATCAGGCCCATCACCATTTGGTAAGGGCGGACATAGCCGCTGTTCTTCAGCTCGACCGGAATGGCCTGGTCATGGTGCGAGTCCACATCGTGCAGCTCATGAACCACGCCTTCACCAAAGGGCCTCAGCGCCGCTTGCAGCGCAGGTACGCGGTCTACCGGCACATAACCCTGCATGACCAGCGAGTAGCGACCACGGGCCGACAGCGTGCGCACGTCGTGCACCGCCACCAGGTCCTTGAGACCGTCGCGCAGGGCGAACAGTTCAGGACCGTGGCTCGCGGCCAGGGCGCTGCGCTTTTCGTTCAGGCCCTGCAAGTGGTCACGCCCGGCAGCGCGGATCTGGCCCAGTTCGCCGGCAGCCTGCTCCAGGGGCATGCCCTCGAAGCGTCCCGGCAGGCGCATTTCGGCCAAGCGAACCCGGCCCAGTGCAGTGCGGGCCAGGTCGCGCTCGGCGGCCAGCGTTGCTACGGCGCCGACGCGGCCAGTGCCGCTGCTTTCCACAGCCAGCTCGAAACGCTCACCCAGCGACTCGCGCAGCGAAGCTTGCAGCTCACCCAGGTCTGTTTCGGCGTGCAGCAAAAAGGGAATGACCGCCACACGGCGGCTGCGGTCCAGCGAACCCACCATGCGGGCCAGGGTTGCGGCCGGCTCTGCGTAAGCAGCGGCAGCGTCTACATCGCCCTGAACTTCGGTGCGCTCACGGGCCAGTTCGGCCACCGGCGACGCCACGCTTTCGATGCGGGCCGCCCACTCACCGCGTGGGGGCAGGCTCGCCCCGACCATCTCGGCCGGACGCACAGCGCCCAGTTCCGCGATGGTGCTTTCGGTGCGGGCGAGCAGCCGCTCGGCTTCCTTGAGCTCCTCAGAGGTCTGCTCACGCGAAGCGTCGGAACGCAGCGGGCTGCCTTCTATGGGCTTGAGGTGAATAACCCCAGCGTGTTGCAGCGCAGTGATCACCGCTTCGCTTTCGCGGCGGCGCATGGCGATCACGACCTGCTGCATCGGGCTAATCACGGCAGCACCGCCTTCAGCACGTGCTCAGCAGCCTGCTGAATGCGGCTGCTCATGTGTGTGCGGGCGCGCTCCGTGCCCTCAGTCGCTTTGCTCCTGGCCTCCTCACGGATGCGTACCGTTTCGGCGGTCAGGCGCTGGTCATGTTCGGCCTGCATGGCCTTCATGCGCTCCTGAGCTTCACGGAGGATGCGGGCGGCCTCCGCTTCAGCGGCTTCTACGTCGCGGCGTGCGTCTGCGCGCGCAGCTTCAATCTGCGCGTCCAGCGCAGCTTCGCGCTCGGCCAGTTCACTCAAGATTCGGCTTGAGATGTCCAAGTTCCCTCCTCCTTTCTTCGTCATCCGGCACACCGAAAAGCCCTTACGGGCTCCATTCAGAGTGAAGGCCCCACGGCGTGGGGTCTTGGAGTGCCTTCTGCACCAGCTTGCTTTGGTTGCCCGACCCTATTTGTTTGGTTGCGTCAGACTGTCTGAGATTCTAACACAGGGTTTACATTCGCTTTTCAGGGGCAAGCGTCCCTCCAGCCGGGACCGGGAGATGTCACTGCGTGGGAAACAGGCCGGCAGTACAGGGGAACCTCAGCCAGCAGCGACGGTACGTTGCCGGCGCCAGCGGTGGTGCAGCCGCCATCCCCACCACAGCAGACCCAGCAGGCCCAGAGCAGCCAGGGCCGGCACGAACAGTGCCAGGAGACTCAGCCCCAGGCTCAGACTGTCTTCCGCGGCGCTGACCACCGGATTCCCCACCCCAGCGGTAAAGGCGGTGGCGGCCGGGCGCACGGCGGCGCGCCCCGTCTGCACCCCGCCGGCCACGATCAGGCCCAGCACGGCGGCCAGTGTGGGCGAAAGGTCGGCCACCCCCGCCTGTGAAGCGAACAGCACCGCCCCGGCCGCAGCCCCCACCCAGCCGCCCAGCAGGTGCAGCACATGGTCCACTCCCGGAATCTTGTCACCGATGAAGTCGGCCAGGCCCACCAGAAAAATGACCAGCAGGGTCCAGGTGTTGCCCAGCAGATCGAAGGGCTGGTCCAGCTGCACCAGGCCCAGGTGGCTGAGAACCCCCACCAGAAACAGCGGAATGTAGGCGTTCAGCCCCGCTGCGCCGGACAGGCCCAGGGCGGAGAGCAGACCGGAAAACAGTTCCATGCCTCGCCTTACGTGCCCCGCCGCTGCCGGGTTCCCGGCTGGCCGTGCTTACTTTTCTTCTGCTGAAGGAGCTTGGGGCGGACGCCCCTCCCCCACCGGACGTGCCGGTTCAGCGGGGGCCGGGCGCAGGTCGGTGCTGTTGAAGCGGCCCTGGGCTTCTTGCAGGCCATGCAGGGTCCAGACTTCGGCGGCCTGTCGACCCAGTTCCACCAGCCGGTCCAGCACCGGGCGTTCGTCCTCGGCCCAGCGGCTCAGCACCCAGTCGGCCGGGTCGCGGCCTGGCGGGGGGCGCGAAATCCCCAGCTTGAGCCGGTCGAAGTCCTGGGTGCCCAGCAGCCGGATGATGTCGCGCAGGCCGTTCTGCCCGCCATGCCGGCCCCCACGCCTGAGCTTCAGCAGCCCGAAGGGACTGTCGAGGTCGTCCTGGACCACCAGCAGGTCGTCCGGGGTCAGGCGGTAGTAGGTCAGCAGCGGGGCCACCGCCCGCCCGGAGGTGTTCATAAAGGTCTGCGGCTTGACCAGCAGCACCTTCTCGCCGGGCTGGCCCGCGCCCTGCCCCAGCCGCAGCTCGCAGGTTTCGGCCTCGCCGTCCTTGCGCCAGTGCCCGCGTGCGCGGCGGGCCAGCTCGTCCACCACCAGCCAGCCCACGTTGTGCCGGGTCTGCGCGTA
>JAUNHF010000404.1 GCA_030524065.1 Deinococcus sp. | reverse complement strand
TTGAGCAGGCCGCCGCCGTTGTCGCGCAGGTCCAAAATCAGCTGGGTCACGCCGCGTGCTTTCATCTCCTGCACGGCCGCGTTGAACTGCTCGGAGGCCCGCTTGTTGTAAAAGCTGGTCAGGGCGATGTAGCCCACGCCGCCGTCCAGCACCGCCGTTTCCACGCTGACATTGGGCACTTCCTTGCGCTTCATGGTGACGGTGTAGGGGTTGCCGGCGCGGGCAAAGGTGATGGTGACTGGCGCCCCCTGTTTGCCGCGCACCAGCTTGACCACCTCGGCCGTGCTGGCCGCCCGCACGTCTTTGCCGTCCACTTCCAGGAAAACGTCGCCCAGCTGCACCCCGGCCCCAAAGGCCGCGCCGCCCTGGTACACGGTGCCCACGCGCACGCCCTTGCCGCTGCGGTCGCCTTCAAGCACCACGCCAATGCCGTAAAACTGACCCTCAAGATTGGCCGCGTCAATCTCGTTCTCGGCAGGTTCCTCATAGTAGGTGAACTCGTCGTCCAGGGCACCCAGAGCCCCCTGAATGGCGCCGCGCATCACGGCGTCTTCGTCCACCTCGTACAGGTAGTTGCGCTCCAGCAGGTTCAGCACCTGCGTGAAGCTGCGGCCTGACGGTGTACGCAGCAGGTCGTTCGCCGAATAGCCCGTCATCTGGGCGTACCCCACTGCGGCGGTGCTGGCCAGCGCCCCCGAAAGAACCAGTACTTTTCTGTTCACTTGCCCAGTGTACGCGTGCCTGGTTAGCGGGAGGTAAAGTCAGACCGGGCCGGGAGGGAGGGCGCGGGGGCCGGCGAAAGAAAGCCGTGACTCCCTGCCCGGTATCCTGAGCCACGTGACAGGAACGGTTCCGCCCATGATTCACTTTGACCAGGTGTCGCTGCAGTATCCGTCCACCCGCACGCTGGCCCTCAACCGGGTCAGCACCGAAGTGGCACGCGGCGAGTTCGTGTACCTGATTGGGCATTCCGGAGCCGGCAAGAGCAGCTTCATGAGCCTGCTGCTCAAGCGGGCGCTGCCCACTGCCGGCGAGGTGAGGGTGGCCGGTGAATCGCTGGCCCGCTACCGGGGCGGGCGGGTGGCGGTGCTGCGCCGGCGGATGGGCATCATCTTTCAGGAGAACATGCTGCTGCCCCAGCTGACGGCCTACCAGAACGTGGCCTTTGCCCTGCGCGTGACCGAGGCGCCCCGGCTCTCGTCGCTGGGCAGTTGGAACGAGCGGGTGGGCACGGCGCTGCGGCTGGTGGGGCTGGAACACAAACGGGCAGCGCTGCCGCACCAACTGTCGCAGGGCGAGCAGCAGCGGGTGGCGATTGCCCGCGCCGTGGTGGGTGCGCCGCCGCTGCTGCTGGCCGACGAGCCTACCGGCAACCTGGACCCAGAAAACAGCCGCGATGTGCTGCGCGTGCTGGAACGGGTCAATGCAGAGCAGGGCACCACCGTGCTGGTCGCCACGCACGCCCGCGAGCTGGTGGAGTCGCGCCGCCACCGCACCCTGACCCTGCGCCGGGGCGAGACGCTGGCGCTGCTGGGGCGGAGGGTCACGCCCGATCTCTGGGAGCGCTC
>JAUNHF010000403.1 GCA_030524065.1 Deinococcus sp. | reverse complement strand
CACCCAGCCGCTCGGCTGCCTGACCGTCCAGTAACCCATGTGCCTGACCCCAGGGAGACCACCATGCCCAGAACCGACCGAAGTATCTTTTTTGCCGTCACGGCCTCTATCAGCCTGGGGTTCCTACGCGGGCAGCTCAGGCGGCTGGGGGATCAGGGCTGGCGGACCGGCGTAAGCAGTGCCCAGTCGGTGCCCGGTCAGCTGGAAGCCTTCGCTCAGCAAGAGGACGCCGAGGCCCACGCGATGCAGCGCGAGATCAGCCTGCTGGCGGACTTGCGCTCGCTACGCAGCATGTACCGGACCCTGCGCCAGTTCCGCCCAGCAGTGACCAATGTCGGTACGCCCAAAGCAGGATTGATCGGTGGTCTGGCCGCCGTAGCGGCGCGGGTTCCGGTGCGCGTCTATACCCTGCACGGCCTGCGACTAGAAACAGCCACTGGTGCCAAACGGCAGATTCTGGGGCTGACCGAGCGCGTAGCCATGGCCTGTGCCCATCAGGTGGTGTGCGTCAGTCCCAGCTTGCAGCGCCGGGTGCAGGAGCTGCGGCTCGCACCAGCCCACAAGACGCGGGTGCTGGGAGCCGGCAGCGTGAACGGCGTAAAGATTCCTGCGGCAGAGGCACTGGCAAACGGCGCAGCGGGCCTAAAGCGTGAGGACCTGGGTCTGCATGGGCCGGTGATCGGTTTTGTCGGGCGGTTCGTACGGGACAAAGGCGTGGCGGAGCTTATGGAAGCGTTCCGGGCTGTGCGCGGGCAGGTGCCGGCCGCCCAGCTGCTGCTGATAGGTGACTTTGAAGAGGGCGACCCGGTAGCGGATGAGGTGCGAGCAGCGATTGAAACGCTGCCTGGCGTTGTCAGAACCGGCTTCGTGCCGGATGTGAACCTCTATTACCCTCTGATGGATGTCCTGGCCCTGCCTACTTACCGCGAAGGCCTAGGCCTTGTAGGATTGGAAGCTTTTGGCTGGAGTGTGCCCCTGGTTGCTACTGATGCAACTGGAATTCGGGACGTAGTGCAGGACGGAATCAACGGCTGGCAGGTGCCGGTCGGTGACGCTGCGGCGCTGGCTCAGGCGCTGCTGGCTGCCGAGACCGACCCCGCCGAAGCCCGCCGGCGCGGCGCGGCTGGTCGGCGCTGGGTCGAAGCTTACTTCCGCCCTGAAGACGTGCAGCAGCGCTGGGCAGAGCTGTACAGTGAACTGCTGCACACCCATGAACTGTCGGGCCGTCACCCCGCCAAGCGCTGGCTGGACGCCGGTCTGGCTGGAGGCGGCCTGCTGCTGCTCGGCGGACCGCTGCTGCTTTTGGCTCTGGCAGTGCGGGTCAAGCTGGGAAGCCCGGTGCTGTTCAGTCAGGTGCGGCCGGGGCTGCGGGGGCAGCCGTTTACCATGTACAAGTTCCGTACCATGACCGATGAGCGCGGCCCAGACGGTGAGCTGCTGCCCGACAGCGTGCGCCTGACACCTTTTGGCCGCTTTTTGCGCTCGACTTCGCTGGATGAACTGCCGGAGCTGTTCAATGTGCTCAGAGGTGACATGAGCTTGGTCGGCCCCCGGCCCCTCCTGATGGACTA
>JAUNHF010000402.1 GCA_030524065.1 Deinococcus sp. | reverse complement strand
GCTGCGCCCCACCCGCAGCGGCCTGGGATTTTTGCTGGCGGTGCTGGTCAGCCTGGTGGGCTGTATCAACTACGACCTGAGCCTGGGCTACGCCCTGACTTTCCTGATGGCCGGGGTGTGGGCCACGTCGGCAGCCTACGCGGCGCGGCAGGCCCGTGAAGCGGAGGTGCGGCTGCTGGCCCCGGCCCATGGCACGGCGGGAGAGGGGGGCGAATACCGGCTGGACCTGCGCCGCAGCGGAGCTGGGCTGCCGTTCCGCGCCGAGGTGGTGGGCGCAGGCGGCGCACTGGCCTTTACCTTTCCCGCGCAGGCTGAGGGAAGCAGCCTGCGCTGGACGCTGCCCCTGCCGGCCCGTGGCCCCCACGACCTACAAGCGCAGCTGAGCCTCTACGATCCGCTGGGCCTGTGGCGCGTGACCCGTTCGCTGCGGCCCGGCAGGCCGCTGCTGGTGTGGCCGCGCCCCGAAGCGCAGCCGCCCTCGCCGCCACAGCAGGCCCTGGTCGGCGGCGAGGGCGGCGGGCGGCGGGTGCGCGGCGAGCAGGACTTCAGCGGGCTGCGGCCCTACGCGCCGGGCGATTCCACACGGCGCATTTCCTGGCGGCACTCGGCGGGGCGCGAGGCCCTTCCCGGCGGCGGCCTGCTGGTGCGCGAGAGTGACGCCCCAGCGGCCCTGGCCGCCGCGCTGGACTGGCACCTGCTGGGCGGCGACCCGGAAGCCCGCGCTTCGCGGCTGGCGGGGTGGGTGCGCGACTTGAGCGCCGCAGGGCAGCCTTTTTCGCTCACGGTGCCAGGTGAGCGGCTGGACATGGGCCAGGGCGAGGCGCACCGGCAGCGGGCGCTGTCGGCGCTGGCGCGGGTAGAGCCGCACACGCCAGTCACGGCGCAGCCTGCCGGCCTTCCGAACGCCTGGCAGGCCCGGCTGCTGCCCCACGCCTGGCCCTGGACGCTGGGCGCGGTGGCGTGGGTGCTGCTGCCGGGCGTGACCCGCACGCCAGTCTGGGCCACGCTGCTGATGGCGGCGCTGGTGGGCTACGCCTGGCAGCGCGAACGCCGGCCCGGCGCCCCAGCTTCTTCGGCGGGGCTGATGAATGGCTTGGCCCTGCTCGCCGTTGCCGCCGTCGGCGGGCTGTACCTGCACTACGGCACCTTGATCGGGCTGGACGCCGGCACCAACCTGCTGACCCTGCTGCTGGCCCTCAAGGTGGCCGAAAGCCGCAACGCCCGCGACGGCGTGCTGACCGTGCTGCTGGGCTTTTTTATTACACTCACGCACTTTTTGCATTCCATGTCGCCGCTGCAGGCCGGGCACGCCCTAGTCGCCAGCGTGCTGCTGCTGGGCGCGCTGCACCTGTGGTCGCTGCCCACGCGCCAGGGCGGACCGGCGGGTGTTCCGCTGGCGGATGAGGGAACGGCCGCCGCGCCCCCGCCCGCCTGGAAAGTGGGCCTCTCGCTGGCTGCCCTCTCGCTGCCGCTGATGCTGGCGCTGTTTTTCTTTTTTCCGCGCCCCGCCGAGCCGCTGTGGCAGTTTCAGGGCAAAGGCGGCGCCCAGACCGGCCTAGGCAGCTCGGTGCGGGCGGGAG
>JAUNHF010000025.1 GCA_030524065.1 Deinococcus sp. | reverse complement strand
AGCGCCACCCGCCCGTTAGGGGCCTGAGCCGTGTGCTAGAGCCGGAACATGCTTAAGTGGATGCCTCTGGCGTTGTGGTTGCTGGGGGCGCTGCTCAGCGTGCTCGCTTTCTCCAGCTTGTTTGCGCAGGGCATGGCTTGGGCTGCCGTCTCCCGTTTCTCACTGCCTCTGGCCTTGCTGAGCCTGGCGCTGATGGTGCTGAGCGGTGCGTGGACGCTGTGGCGGGCGGTGACGAACTGGCGGCGCGGTGCAGGGCCCGCTGACATGGTGACCTGGGCAGGGTGGTTCTGGCTGTCGCTGCCACTCTTCTTGCTGGTGGCGGCAGTGTGGCTGACGCGCTCCGGCGACTGGGGCCTGACGGTGGCTAACCCAGGCTCTGCTGCCCGGACTTACCGTCTGCTGCTGGCGCTCTGGCTGGTGCCAGGAGTCACGCTGCTGTGGCTGGGGCGTAAGGGCCACAGCAAAATGAATTGACTGAGAGGTGAGAACGGAGCACCGCGATGCCCCTTAAACTCAGCCTATGTTGCGCTCTCCCCTCAACCTACTGGCTGCTGCTTTGCTTGGTGCGGGCGTGGCGTTTGCGCTGTCGGGCCTCATCGTGGGGGCGTGACCTGCCATTCTCACCTCCTACGAGATGTTCAAGTGGCTGTACGCGCTGGGTCTGGCGCAGTGGCTGATAGGCGATGAGGCCTTCGCAGGCCGCTTCCCCGACCCGCTTTCCATGATGGCGGGCCGTCTCTTGCTCCTGCTCGCGCTGCTGAGCTTTACTGCTGCGGCGCTCTCAGCTTGGCTAGGGCGCGGGCAGAAGCTGCGTGCCTGACCGCTGGCGGGCCGCACGGCGTGCGCTGGGATGGCGCTGCTGTGGGCAGGGCGGCGCAGATAACTACCTAAACGGCCCGGACAGCAAGCCTGGATTGGCCCTTGCTAGGCGGCTGCTCGCCCTGAGCCTCCCAGCCCTGTCTGTGCTTCCGGCGCCCGAATCACGTCCTGCTGGGTGGCAACCGCCCAGGCCAGTGCCCTGAATGATGTGCAAAGCCAGGCTAGGCTGCTCGTCGGTGCTTAAGCGCCGGGTGGGGTGACATGGCGATGCGCCAAATCCCCTGCATTCACCCGCATGCCAGAAGTCGCATAGTGAGGGAGTTATGCCTACGTCCTCTGTTCTAAGCTCCCTGGCCCCGGCTCCGTACCGGGCGGGCTGGATTCACTACACCAATGTCGCGCCTATCCTCGATCCCCTGATGCTGCCGCCTACGGTCACGGCAGTCACGGGCGTGCCCACCGAAATGAACGCCGCGCTGCTGGAAGGCCGTGTGGACATTGCCAATATCAGCGTGGCCGAATTTATCCGCAACGCGGACCGGCTGGCCGCCCTGCCGGATTTCAGCGTGAGCGTGCTGGGGCAGGTGTACTCGGTGAACCTGTTTCATACCTGCCCGCTTCCCGAGCTGCGGCGCATAGCCCTGACCGCCCAGAGCGCGACCAGTGTGGCCCTGCTGGAAGTGCTGCTGCGTGAATGGGGTCTGTCCCCGGAATTGACCCGCGACGAAGGCACCGCCCAGGAGTTGTTGCAGCGTGGCTACGACGGCGTGCTGCGGATTGGCGACAGCGCCCTGCGCGAGTGGTACGAGGTGGTGGGGCCGCTGGGTGAGGATGCCAGCATGACCCGCCTGCCGCACCAGGGCGGCGGCGTCACCGTGACCGACCTCTCGGAAGAGTGGTACCGCCTGACCGGGCAGCCGTTCGTGTTCGCGGTGTGGGCTTACCGCAAGGACGCCCCCCCGCCCCCCGAGCTGCTGCGCGCCATGCGCGACGCCCGCCGCCAGGGCCTGGGCGAACTGGGCGCCCTGGCCGAGCGGCACGCCCGGCAGCTGAACTTGCCGCAGCGGGTGGTGCAGCACTATCTGTGGAACTTCCGCTACCACCTGGAAGAGCCGGACCGGCGCGGCCTGCACCGCTTTGCCGAGCTGCTGCGGCCAGACCACGCCCCCCTGGAATGGGGCCCCAAAATCACCCCTTCATGACAATTGTGTGCTGAAGATTTGACCGGGTTCAGGATTCCCGTACTCTTTAGACAACATGAATGACATTCTCTGGGGTATTGGGGGCATTTTGGGCCTCCTGGCGATCGGCTGGATTTTCTCGGCCAACCGTAAGGCCATCAACTGGCGCACCGTGCTGGGCGCACTCGCCATTCAGTTTCTGCTGGCTTTTATGGTGCTGTTCTGGGGGCCGGGCAAGGCCGGGCTGGAATGGGTGTCCGGCGGCGTCCAAAAGGTGATCGGCAACGCGCAAGAAGGCATCAACTTCCTGTTCGGCAACCTGACCAATGGCGCAGCGGCCGACAGCGTGGGCTTTGTCTTCGCGTTCAACGTGCTGCCCATCATCATTTTCTTTAGCTCGCTGATCGCTGTTTTGTATTACCTGGGAGTGATGCAGTGGGTCATTCGCCTGTTGGGCGGCGCCCTGAGCCGGCTGCTGGGCACCAGCGAGGGCGAGAGCCTGTCGGCCACCGCCAACATCTTCGTGGGCCAGACCGAAGCCCCGCTGGTGGTCAAGCCTTATCTGGGCGGCATGACCCGCTCGGAACTGTTTGCGGTGATGGTGGGCGGCCTGGCGAGCGTGGCCGGCAGCACCCTGGCCGGATACGCCGGTTTGGGTGTGCGCCTGGATTACCTGATCGCCGCCTCGTTCATGGCCGCCCCCGCTGGCCTGCTGATGGCCAAACTGCTGTTCCCTGAAACCGAGCGCACCCAGGACTACGGCGGCGGCGCCGGGCGCCGCCAGGCCGCCGTGGTGACGCCAGACGGCCCTGTGACGCTGGCGTCCCCCGCTGCCGGCGCTGGCCGCGAGGTGGAAGGCATGGGCGCCGACGCCACCCCCAACAGCCCTAACGTTGCTCAGGACGGCGACACCAACGTGATTGACGCTGCGGCGCGTGGCGCATCCGAGGGCCTTTCGCTGGCGCTGAACGTGGGCGCCATGCTGCTGGCCTTTATCGGTCTGATCGCGCTGCTGAACCTGATTCTGGGCGGCATCGGCGGCCTGCTGGGCTTCGGGGACCTGACCATCCAGACGATTCTGGGCTACGTGTTCGCGCCGTTCGCCATATTGATCGGGGTACCGGTGGCCGAAGCGGTGCAGGCCGGCAGCTTCCTGGGCCAAAAACTGGTGACCAACGAATTTGTGGCCTTTATCGACTTTGCCAACGCCCTCAAGGCGGGCGACATCTCGCCCAAGGTAGAAGCCATCACCACTTTTGCGCTGTGCGGCTTTGCCAATTTCAGCTCGCTGGGCATCCTGCTGGGCGGCCTGGGCGGGATGGCCCCCAGCCGCCGGCCCGACATCGCGCAGCTGGGCCTGCGGGCCATTGCGGCGGGCGTGCTTGCCAACATGATGAGCGGCACCATCGCCGGAATGCTGGTGGCGCTGGCCGGCACCCAGTAAGCCAGGGGCGGGTTTTTCGTCCTGGCCGCTTCTTGCGGCCCCCAGAGCGCCGCTTCCCACCGTGGGGGCGGCGCTCTGGTCTGCCGCAGCAGGCCGGGCCTTTTTCTGAGCTCTGGGTGCGGTACAGTTGCACACGTGAGCGGCTCCCGGCCCCCTGTATCTTCCCCTGCATCATCTTCCGCCCGGCCCACTGCCGCTGGCCCTGACCCGGCCCCCACGCTTTCCGCCTCAGACCCTGCCGGCCCCGACCTGCCGGAGCCTGAAACTGGGCAGCCGGGGGCCCACGCGGCCCTGACCCCCGAGCCTTCCGAGGGCACCCAGTCACGCGGGCGCGGCGGCCGGCCACGGGGCAAGGGACGGCAAGGCGGCAAGGGCCAACCGGGCGCGGCGGCCAGCGGTCCCAAGACGGTGCGGCAAAATACCCTGATCGTGATGGCCGGTACGCTGGGTTCGCGGCTGTCGGGCGTCTTTCGCCAGCAGATCATCAACCTGTTCGACAACACCACCATGGACGCTTTTACCATGGCGGTCAAGGTGCCCAACCTGCTGCGCGAGCTGCTGGCTGAAGGGGCGCTGGTCAACTCATTTATCCCGGTGTACAAGTCGCTGGGCACGGTGGAGCGCCGGCAGCTGGCCCAGGCTTTTAGCGGGGTGATGATCGCGGTGAACCTGGTCCTCACTGCGCTGGGCATTCTGGGTGCGCCGTATGTGGTGGACCTGCTGCTGGCCGCCGAGTCCAACGTGGACCCGGTGCTGACCCTGTACATGACCCGGCTGGTGATGCCTTTTTTGATGCTGATCAGTCTCTCCAGCGTGGCGATGGGCCTGCTCAACGCCGACGAGCACTTCAAGGAAAGCAGCTTTGCGCCGGTGGCCTTTAATATCGCCAGCATCATCGCGCTGTTGCTGTTGCCCCAGCAGGCCACCTGGCTGGCAATGGGCTGGCTGATCGGCGGACTGGCGCAGCTGGTGGTGCAGCTGCCGGCGCTCAACCGCTTTGGGCTGCTGCCGCGCCCGGCCCTGACCGGGCACCCGGCGCTGGGGCGGGTGCTGCGGCAGATGGCGCCTTTTACTCTGACCGCCGGCACCCGGCAGATTCTGAATGTGTATGTGTCGCGCCTGCTCAGCAACGCGCAGCTGTTTCCGGCGGGCACCCAGGCGGGCTACACCAACGCCGAAGCCCTGTTTACGATGGCAAACGGCCTATTTGTGGTGTCGCCCGCGCTGGCGCTGTTTCCGCGTTTTTCGCAGTTGGCCGCCGACGGTCACTGGCCCGCCTTCCGGGCGCTGACTTTGCAGGCGATGCGCTCCACCACCTTTATGGCCGCGCCAGTCAGTGCGCTGCTGGTGGCGCTGGCCCCCTACGCCGCCAGTATCTTTAACCTGACCGGCGCAGTGCCTGAAACCCGGCTGGCGGCCACTTCGGGCATTCTGTCTGGCTGGGCGCTGGCGCTGGTGCCCTGGGCGCTGGTGACCATTTTGCTGCGGACCTTTTATGCCCGCGAGCGCACCCGCGACGCGGTGGTGGTCAGAGCGACCGGATTTGTGCTGGACGTGGTGCTGTACAACCTGCTGGTGCCGGTGATCGGCTTCTGGGGGTTTGGGGTGAGTACGGCGACCAGTGGCGTGCTGATGACCCTGGCGCTGCTGTACCTGTACCGCCGCGCCGTGCCGCTGCCGCTGGACTCGCTGGTGGCTCACCTGGGGCGGGTGCTGCCGCTGGCCGCGCTGGCTGGGGTTCTGGCCTGGGCCGTTTCGCGCTTTTTGCCCGCGCCCGGCCCACTGCTGCCCAGCTTGGTGGTGCTGGCGGTGGCGGGCGGCACCGGCTTGACGGCGTACCTGGCCGGCGCCGCGCTGCTGCGGATGCCCGAAGTGGACGGCGTGGTACGGCGCCTGCGGCGCAGCTAAGGGGCGGTGCCGCTGCGCTGAGCCTGATGGGGGAGGAGAGAAAAGTGCTGAGCCTTCCCGTTAGATTTCTGGTGCCCGGATTGCCCCGTGTCCAGTTCCCCCGTGCCCGGCTTCTGCGTGTCCGGCTTTTACGTGTCCAGCTCCTGCGCGCCGAACTCTTCTGTGCGCATGCCCTCATAGTCCAGCAGCATGTAGGCGGCCCAGGCCAGGCGCTCGCGCAGGCGGTAGCGCAGGCCAGCGCGGGGCCACAGTGGGCTGGGGCTGGCATTGGCCTCAAAGCCTATGTCGCGGGCCATCGCCAGGGCGCGGGGCGCGTGGACATGGTCCGTCACCACGGTCACAGCGGCGTTTGGCGGCAACAGCTCGGCGGCGTAGTTCAGGTTCTGGGCGGTGGTGCGGCTGCGCTCCTCGGCCTTGAGGACGCCAGCGGGTACACCGTGGCGCTTCAGGTAGCTCACGCCCACGCCCCCTTCCGTGTAGGGGTCGCCGTCCTGGCGGCCCCCTGTGACCACGATGGTCTGAATGCCGCCCGCCTGGTACAGCTCCAGCGCGTGGTCTAGCCGCACCCGGAACGCCGGGCTGGGCCGGCCCGCGTACTGCGCAGCGCCCAGCACCACCAGCGTGGGGTGGGGCCGTTCCTGCGGCACCCCCAGCGGCCACAGAAAAAAAGCGGCCAGCGCCAGGGTGAGCAGGATCAGCGTGCGGAGGAGACGGCCAAACATTGGGCCACAGCATAGGCCAAAATGTCGGCGCTGGCGCTGGCGTGCCGGCTGGCCGCAAAGGTGCTACGCCGCCGTGTGTCCTGCGGGGAGCGTGATAGCCTCCTACCCAGATCCAGCTTTACGCGCCGTCAGCCGTCAGGGAATGACGTTAAGGGGAGAAACAGTTTTCATGTCAAACACACTGGTCATCGTGGAATCGCCTGCCAAAGCCAAAACCATCGCCAAGTACCTGGGCAAGGGCTACGCGGTGGAATCCAGCATCGGGCATATCCGTGACCTGCCGCGCAGCGCCGCCGATATTCCCGAAAAGTACAAAAAGGAATCCTGGGCGCGCCTGGGCCTGAATGTGGACGACGATTTCCGGCCGCTGTACGTGGTGTCACCCGAGAAGCGCACCCATGTGGCGCACCTGCGCCGGCTGGCCGCCCAGGCCGACGAAATCATCCTGGCGACCGACGATGACCGCGAGGGCGAGAGCATTGCCTGGCACCTGTTTCAGGAGCTGAACCCCAAAGTGCCGGTGCGCCGGATGGTGTTTCACGAAATCACCAAAGAAGCCATCCAAAAAGCGATTGGTCAGCCGCGTGACATTGACACCAACTTGGTCGAGGCGCAGGAAACCCGCCGCGCCCTGGACCGGCTGTACGGCTACGAGGTCAGCCCGGTGCTGTGGAAAAAGGTGGCCCCCAAGCTGAGTGCGGGCCGGGTGCAGTCGGTGGCGACCCGGATGCTGGTCGAGCGCGAGCGCGAGCGGATGCTGTTTGTGAGCGGGACCTGGTGGGACCTGCTGGTGACAGCCGACAAGGGTGGGCAGACTTTCCCGGCGCGCCTTGTAGAGGTGGCCGGTGAGCGGCTGGCCGCAGGCAAGGACTTTGACGCGGCCACCGGCAAGCTGAAAAAAGGTTCCGAGGCCCGCTTGCTGACCGAAGCCGAAGCGAACGCCCTGGCGGCGGCCCTACGCGGCACGGCCCTGACGGTGCTGAGCGCTGAGGAAAAACCCTTTACCCAGCGCCCACCGGCGCCTTTTATTACGTCCACCTTGCAGCAAGAAGGCGGGCGCAAGCTGGGCATGTCGGCCACGCGCACCATGCGGGCGGCGCAGCGGCTGTACGAGGGCGGCTACATCACCTACATGCGCACCGACTCCACCAACCTCAGCAGTGAGGCGGTGAATGCCGCCCGCAAGCAAGCCGCGCAGATGTACGGCGCCGAGTACGTTTCGCCGCAGCCCCGCGTGTACGCCAAAAAGAGCAAAAATGCCCAGGAAGCCCACGAGGCGATTCGACCGGCGGGCAGCTCCTTCCGCACGCCCGAGCAGCTGCGCGCTGAACTGGGCAGCGACGAGTGGCGCCTGTACGACCTGATTTGGAAGCGGACCGTGGCCTCGCAGATGGCGGACGCCAGGGGCGTGAGTCTGCGGGTGCGCCTGGGCGGGCAGGCCGGGAGTGATTCCGTGACCCTGGCCGCGTCGGGCCGCACCATCAGCTTTCCCGGCTTTCTGCGGGCCTACGTAGAAGGAAGCGACGACCCCGCCGCCGCGCTGGGCGACCGCGAGACCCACCTGCCGCCGCTGCGCGAAGGGGACCGCGCCCAGGCCCAGGACGTGCAGCCTGAAGGCCACCAGACCCAGCCGCCCGCCCGCTTTACCGAAGCCAGTCTGGTGCAGGCGCTGGAGGCGGCGGGCATCGGCCGGCCCTCTACCTACGCCAGCATCATCGGCACCATTCAAGACCGGGGCTACGCGCAGAAAAAAGGCTCGGCGCTCATTCCCAGCTGGACGGCCTTTGCGACCTCGGCGCTGCTGGAACACCACTTCGGTCAGCTGGTGGACTACGACTTCACCGCCCGCATGGAAGAGGACCTGGACGAAATCGCTGGTGGGCGCGAGCACCGCATTCCTTACCTGAAGCGCTTTTATCTGGGGACTGGCCCGCAGGAAGAGTCCGGCGAGGCTCCCGCTTTTGGCCTGCGCCCCCTGATCGAAACCAAGATGGGCGAGATTGATGCACGCGGCATCGCCACCATAGACGTGCCCCGGCTGCGTGGTAGCGGCATCGAGCTGCGGGTGGGCCGCTACGGGCCGTACATGCAGCGCGGCGACGCCAAAGCCAACCTGCCCGAAGACCTGGTGCCCGACGAGCTGACCCTGGAACGGGCCGAAGAATTGCTGGCCCAGCCCAGCGGCGACAATGAACTGGGCACCGATCCGGAAACAGGGCAGCTGGTGTTTGCCCGCGCCGGGCGTTACGGTCCTTATGTCACGCTGGGCGGCGAAGAAGGCAAGCCGCTCAAAACCGCCAGCCTGTTTCCCTCTGATTCCCTGAGCGACATGACCCTTGAGCGCGCCCTGGAACTGCTCAGCCTGCCCCGACTGGTGGGCGTGAGTGAGGGCCAGGAAGTCTGGGCGATGAACGGGCGCTACGGCCCCTACCTCAAGCGTGGGGGGGACTCGCGCAGCCTGACGAGTCACGACCAGCTGTTTGACGTGACGTTGGCGCAGGCTGAGGAGATCTTCAAGCAACCCAAGTACGGCGGGCGCGGTCAGGCGGCGGCTCCGCTGGCGGTGTTCCAGAACGAAGGCCAGCCCGACATTCAGCTGAAAAAGGGCCGCTTTGGTCCCTACCTGACCGACGGCACGCGCAACGCCACACTGCGCCAGGGCGAAAGCACCGAAGCATTGAATGCGGAGCAGGCCCTGAGCATCATGCAGGAGCGCGGCAAAGAGCCCAAGGGCAAGGCGGGCAAAGGGAAAAAGGCGGCAGGTGCGGGGGCCAAAGCCCAGCCCAGCAAGGCCAGGTCCAGCAAGGCCGGAACCAGCAAAGCCCAGACGGCTGGGGCCAAGGCTCCGGCCAAAGCGGCCCTGGCCTGGGCCGACCTGAAACCCCACCTGAGTGTGCTGGACGACACCGAGCGCCGCCTGGTCACGGCCACCCGCGAGGGCGGGCGCAAGGTAGAGGACGTGGCTTCCGAACTGGGCCTGGACGTAAAGCAGGCCAAGGGAATGAATTTGCAGGCCAGCAAAAAGCTGAATCAGGCCGCCCGCGCCGCTGGAACCGGAATCGGCGCTGCTCCGGCGCCCCGCCGTGGCGGGAGGGGAGGCGCCGCTTCCAGCACCCGCAGCGCCCATAAAGCCAGTCGGGGGGGCAAGACCAAACAGGCGCCCATCACCTGGGAGCGGCTGAGGCCCTACCTGAGTGTGCTGTCGCCGGAAGAGCGCGCCCTGGTCACAGCCACCCGTGAGAGCGGCCGCAGGGTAGAAGAAGTGGCGCTGGAGCTGGGCTTGGACGTGAAACAGGCCAAGGGCATGAACCTGCAGGCCAGCAAAAAGCTGAACCAGGCGGCGCGGGCCGACGGCATTGTCTGAGGCTGTGAGGCAAGGGCGATGACCGGGTCCGGCCAGGCTGGCCTGCATCCCCTGCACCTGCCGCGCCTCGCCGCTGCCCAGCCGAACACCTGGGTCACGCTGCCGGCTGGCGGGCTGCCGTTTGTGCAGAGCGCGCTGTACCTGACGCGCCGGTTGCCCGCCCAGAGCACGCACCCAGCGGGCGAGTGGCTGCTGTGTCTGGCCGGAGACGTGGTGGTGGACCTGCCGGCTGGTCAGTGGGCGCGGCTGCGGGCCGGCGAAACGCTGCCTCTGCCCCCGTCGGTCAGCTGGCAGGCCCTGCCGGCGCAGGACGATGCAGTGCTGCTGCGAACGGCCCCGGCCTAAGCCACCTCGGCGCTCCTGCCCCTGTACCTGCCGCTGCCTTTAACCAACCTGAAGGCACTGCTGGATGGCTGCATATGCCACAGAGTTGTCAGCTCTGCCCCCGGATAATGACTCATGACTCTGATCCTGCTGTCCGTGACCGCCGTTCTCGCTGCTGTGGCCGTGCAGCAGGCTGCCCGCTCGGCCGCCCGCCCCGTGCCGGTGCGCGTGCGTTCCCGCCGCTGAGCCGCGCTTCCCAGTCTTTCAGCCGCCTGCGGGCGGTTTTTTTGTGGTGTCGGCGCGGCCCCCAAGCTTTGGCTTCCTGCGGCCCTTTTGCCTGCGGGCGGCGGTGCTACAGTGGCCCACATGACGGCCGAGGTCCTGCACAAAGCCGCTTTGGGCGAACGCCTGAGCGCGGAAGAAATCGAGTCGCTGTACCACTTGCCGGTGCCGCAGGTGGCGGCGGTGGCGCATGGCCTGCGGATGCAGCGCTGTGACCCCCAGGTGGTCAGTTTCCTGATTGACCGCAACATCAACTACACCAACATTTGCCGGGTGGGCTGCAACTTCTGCGCCTTTTACCGCACCCGCCGCCAGAGCGACTCGTACACGCTGGACTACGAAGAAATCAGCGCCAAAATCTGTGAGCTCGAAGAGGTGGGCGGCACCCGCATCCTGATGCAGGGCGGCGTGAATCCCGAGTTGCCGCTGGAGTATTACACCGGGCTGCTGCGGCACATCAAGGCGCACCACCCCAGCATCCGCATTGACGCCTTTAGCCCCGAAGAGGTGCTGTTTTTCGAGCAGACCTTTGGCCTGACGCTGGACGAACTGCTGGACACCCTGATCGAAGCGGGCCTGGACGGCCTGCCCGGTGCGGGCGGTGAAATCCTGATTGACGAGGTGCGCGCCAAAGCGGCTCCGGCCCGCATTCGGTCGCACGACTGGTTCCGTATTCTGGACGCCGCGCAGCGCAAGGGGCTGTACACCATTTCTACGATGGTCTTCGGCTTTGGCGAAACTTACCGCCAGCGCGCCGACCATCTGGTGTCTATCCGCGACCAGCAGGACAAGGCACTGCGCGAACACGGCAACGGGTTTTCGGGCTTTGCGATGTGGTCACTGCAAACCGAGAACACCCGCCTGCACGGCAAGGCCCCCGGCGCCACCGCCCACGAATACCTGCAAAACCTCGCCATTTCACGCCTGGCTCTGGACAACCAGCCCAACATTCAGGCGTCGTGGCCCGCGCAGGGATTCAAAGTGGCTCAGGCCGCGCTGTACTACGGCGCCAACGACATGGGCAGTACCATGCTGGAAGAAAACGTGGTGAGTGCCGCCGGCGGCCACGACCGGCACTCGGCCACCGTGCGCGAACTGATCCGCATCATTGACGACGCGGGGTTCACGCCGGCCATCCGCAACAGCCGCTTTGAGGTGATTGAGTATCCGGATGTGACTGCTTTCCTGGGCCGCAGCGAGCAGAACATTGAGGGCGAGCGTGCCGTGGGCGCGGTGGCCTCCCAGACCGGGGCTTCGGCCCCCGCTGCTCCCTAAAGCCACTGCCGGTCACAGGGCATCCGCCGCCCCGGTGAACGGTCCGCACTACACTTGGAAGCGTGAAAGTTGCTTTGCTGACCACCCCCCAGGCCCGTTACGCCGAGTACTGGCGGGCCTTCCTCAGTGCGCTGGGCGTAGAACTGGCCCAGCCACGCGCCCCCTACGACACCTGGCTGGACGCGGGCCGGGCCAGCCTGCCGGGCGAGCCGCTGCCGGTGCAGCTGGCCCTGGGCGAGATTCTGAGCCTGGGCACCCAGGTGGACGCCGTGCTGGTGCCCGCCGGCTTGCCGGTGCGGGACGACGCCTGGAGCGGTGCCTTTGCGGAGCTGCTGCCGCAGCGCATTTCCGGCCTGCCCACCCTGATCTCCGTGCCGGACGAGCCGCAGGCCCTCGCCTCGGCGGCCGCGGACCTGGGGCAGCGCCTGGCGGGCAACGCCGCGCTGGTTCACCGCGCCATGGAGCAGGTGCAGCCGCTGGGGCAGCCGGAGCGCCGTGAAGAGTGGCCGCCGCTGCAACTCGCTTCGCACGTCAGTGTGGGGGTGGTCGGCCCGCGCAGCCTGCTGGCTCATCCGGAGCTGAACGCGGGACTGTGGCGCGCACTGGGCCAGCATGGCCTGTACCCGGTGCTGGCCCATACCCTGCCGGCCTCGCAGGTGGCAAACCGGGGCGAGCGCCTGAGCGACCCGCGTGCCCAGGCCGGTGACCGCTGGCTGTACGGCGCGGCCCGCTTGCTGGAAGGCAAGGGCGCCGTGCAGGGGCTGGTGCTGGTGGCTCCCGCCCAGGACGCCGGCACCCGCGCTTCACTGCAACGGGTGGCTGCCGAACTGCACAAGCCGGTGCTGCTGCTGACCCTGGACGCAGGTCACACGGAGTG
>JAUNHF010000401.1 GCA_030524065.1 Deinococcus sp. | reverse complement strand
GTGGGCAGTAGTGGTCCAGCAGGTCCAGCACCTTGAGGGTCAGGTTGTTCATGCCTGGCCCGCCATCAGAAAGCCGGCGGGCATCAGCACCGCCATCAGCGCCATGTACCCCAGCAGGACGTACAGGATGGCTTTGAGGATGATGTTCAGGCGGCTGCTGTAGACCCACCTTGCCAGCAGGGCGCTGACGCCAAGTTGCCCGGCCCCCATGACCAGCAGCAGCATCAGGCCAGTGGGCGCGGCGGCCTCACCGCCTTTAAGAGGCACAGGCGGCAGCATGAACAGGCTCAGCAGGGACGTGCCCAGCAGCAGCAGAAGGATGATGCCCGCGAGATAGGCTCCCAGGCGCAGGGTGGTGTTGGTGATCAAGTTGATGGCTCTGAGAATGTCCATGACCCTTATTTTGCCGTCAGGCAAGGCCGCGCCGGGGTCGGATGCTCCGCCGCCCTCCACAGGCCGCAGCCGGCCGGGTGGGACAAAAAAATAGCCCCTTCCCAACAGGAAGGAGCCATGAATTGGTGTCAGGCGCGGGCGGGGGCGAAGTTGGGGGCATTCACTGCGCGGGGCGCAGCGGGCGCGGCCGGTTGCGCCTGGGCCCGCTGCGCCCCGGCGGGTGCGGCGCGCCGGGGCGCAGCGGCCTGAGCCTGCGGACCGAACTGCTCCCGGCGGGCGCGGTTGGTCGCGCTGGTCACGGCGCTCTGGTTTACGCGGCCCTGCAGGCACAGCACCACGCTGGCCTCCAGCTTGAAGTTGACGTGGCGCACGCCCTTGCCGTCCACCCAGGGGGTTTCACCCGCCAGGCGGCCACGGATGTTCACGGGCTGGCCTTTGGTGAGTTGGCCTGCGAGCTGCTCAGCGTGCTCGTTCCAGACCGAGCATTTAACGAAGGTGGCTTTCTTCTGGCGCACGCCCTGGCTGTCCACCCAGGACTCGTTGACCGCGACGCTGAATTCCAGCACGGCCTTGCCTGAGGCGGTGTAATGCAGTTCGCCGGGCTGCGACACATTGCCGCAGATGTTGGCTTCGTTCAGGCCACCCACCATGCGGACGCCACCTTTTTCGTCACTGATGGTGGGGACCGCGCCCTGCAGCGCGTCCACGCGGTCTGCGAGGATGCTCTGCACCTGACTGGTGCCTTTGTCGGTGGTGTAGGTGCTGTCGCTGATGACGCCTTCCACCAGCACGGCCTGACCCGCTTTCATCTGCGCGGCGTTGAGCACTTCGGCGTATTTGCCGAGCACCGTGATGCGGTGGTAAAAGGGGATGGAGAGGACTTTACCGTTCTCGGCCACCTGGCTTTCGCCGGCAACCGTGGCGCTGAAGCGCGGCGTGCCGGATGCGCTGTACGCAAATTCAGGGTCGCGTGCCAGGGTGCCGATGGCGGTGGTGCGGTTTTCGGGTTTGACAATTTTGGTCATGGTGTGGTCCTTTGTGCCCACTTCGGGGCGGGTTGATTTGCCCCTCGGCCAGCCCCGCTTGTGTGCTGAGCTGTCCTGTGAGGCATGTGTTTTCTCCTGCCACAGCGCTGTTCTGTGGCAAGGCTCTCTGTTAGTGTCTTAGGCCGCTGATAACGCTGCACGTAT
>JAUNHF010000400.1 GCA_030524065.1 Deinococcus sp. | reverse complement strand
CCTGATCATGACCGAAGGCTCGGGGCTGTATCTGGCCGGGCCGGCGCTGGTGAAGGCCGCCATCGGGCAGGTGGTGGACTCCGAGGACCTGGGCGGCGCCGATATGCACGCCAGCATCGCCGGCACGGTGGACTACAAAGAAAAGGATGACGAAAGCGCCCTGCGGCGTATTCGCTCGCTGGCCGGGCTGTACGCGCAGGGCGACCCCGCGCCTTTCGCCCGGCGCCGCACGCCCGCCGGAGAGATTCAGCCCCCGCAGCAGCGCGACCTGACCGAGCTGGTGGGCTTTGACGGCTCCAAGACCTACGATGTGCGCGACCTGATCACGTCCATTGTGGATGCAGGAGAGTTTCACGAATTCAAGCCGGAATACGGCGAGAGCATCGTCTGCGGCTTTGCGCGGGTGGGCGGCTTCCCGGCGGCGTTCGTGGCGAACCAGCGCACCGTGATCAAGAAAAAGATGAAAGCGGGTGGCGTCCCGGGCCTGAGCACCCGCATTGAAGTCGGCGGGGTCATTTACGGCGACAGCGCCGACAAAGCCGCCCGCTTCATCCTGGACGCCAACCAAGCGGGCGTGCCGCTGGTCTTTCTGAGCGACGTGACCGGCTTCATGGTGGGCCGCGACTCCGAGCAAGAAGGCATCATCCGCAGAGGAGCCAAGCTGGTCAATGCCGTCAGCAACAGCGTGGTGCCCAAAATCACCATCATTACCGGCGGCAGTTTCGGGGCCGGCAACTACGCCATGAACGGCAAAGCGTACGGCCCGCGCTTTATCTTCGCGTGGCCGAGCGCCAAGTACGCCGTGATGAGCGGCAACGCGGCGGCCAAGACGCTGCTGGACATTCAGCTGGCGGCCCTGAAGCGCGGCGGCTTTGAACCCGACGACGAGGAGTTGCAGCGCCTGTACAGCGAGGTCAAGGCCAAGTACGACACCGAGCTGGACCCCCGCTACGCGGCCGCCCGGCTGTGGGTGGACGAAATCATCGCGCCGAATGACACCCGTGAGCGGCTGATCCGCTCGCTGGAAGCCTGCGCCCAGAACCCCAAGCAAGAGGAGTTCAGGGTGGGGGTGTTTCAGGTGTGACGCTTGCGCTGCCTCAGCCGCCCCGAAATCTCAGGCTCTCCCGTGCGCTCCCTTTCCGGCCCCGTCTCCCTGGCCCCTACTCCCGGAGGTAAACCCCATGACCAGCACCGCAGAACGTTCCACTCAGTCCGCCCGCCCCGACACCGCCCCTGACGCCCTGGGACAGAATCCCAACGTCCAGCCGTTTAACGAGGACCAGCGCACCATCATCTCGGCGCTGCGCTCCTTCCTGAAAAACAAAGTAGAGCCCGGCGCCGCCGAGCGTGACCAGACCGGCGAATTCCCGATGGAGCTGGTCCGCGAACTGGGCGAGATGGGCATCATGGGAGCGCAGACTCCTGAGCAGTACGGCGGCGCGGAGCTGGACACCGCCACCTTCGCGCAGATTATTGAGGAAATCGCAACCGTAGACGGCTCGCTGTGCCTGACCGTCGCCAGCCACAACTCCCTGTGCCAGGGCCACATCCTGATCGGCGGCACCGAGGAGCAAAAGCGCAAGTTCC
>JAUNHF010000399.1 GCA_030524065.1 Deinococcus sp. | reverse complement strand
GGTGCCGCTACAGGGGGCCAGACCGTGACCGGGGCCCAGCCCATCAGGGCGCGGCCGGCCGCCTGGGCCACGGCCTCAAACTCGGGGTCGCCCGGCATCACAAACACGGGCGCCATCCAGCTCAGGCGGGCTTCCAGGCGGTCCATCACACTGTCCCAGCGGGCCAGCGGGCCCGACAGCACGATGGCGTCTGGGCGCACCGTCAGGGCTCCCACCTGCTGGCCGACCGCGCAGGCCACCTGACTGATGAATGCGGCGGCAGCGGCCTGAACGCGCGCGTCGGTGTCTTCGGCGGTCATCAGTTCGCGGACCGTGCTGTACCCGGTCAGGGCCCGCAGGCCGCCCTCTCCCACCCAGAAATCGGTCCAGGCGTGCTGGGGCTGCCAGCCCTGCACCCCGCCCTCCCACAGCTGCTGCAAGGTCGCGGGAGCCACCTGTCCCGCCTGCCGCATTCCCAGCGGCCCGCCGCTGAGGCCCGAACCGGTCGAGTTGACGGGCCGCCCCGCCTGATAGGCCGTGACACTGCTGCTGCTGCCCAGGTGCGCGGCCACCACCGCCGCCTCGCTAAAGCGCTTGCCCACGTTAAAGGCAGCCTCGCGGGCGGCCATCTCGGAATTGAGCACATGAAAACGCGGCTCGCGCTTCAGGCCGGGAATCCCAGTCTCGCGGGCCTCAGCCGGCAATTCGGTGCTCTGGGGCAGCGGCACCGTCAGCAGCGGCACGGCCAGCGCCTGTGCCCAGGCGGTCGCCAGCCGCAGGCCACGGATGCCCAGCACGGCGCCGGTGGGCAGGTTCTCGGCGGCCAGGCTCAGCCGCTCGGGGTCAATGCGGACCACCTGCGGCCGGCTGGTCCAGTGGTCGGCGGCAAAAGGGTCTTCCCACTGGGCCAGGGTCACCACAGCGTCGGGGTGGGGCCAGTCGGCCGTCGCCCGCTGCAAGCATTCCAGGGCGCGGCCCAGGTCCAGGCCGGTGCCGTTTAGCAACTCGCCTTCGGCGGGAAAGTCGCTGCGGGTCAGCGTCAGGGCCAGCCGTCCATCCGGCAGTGGAGCGTCGGCCAGAGCCGCGCCAGCACCGTCCAGGCCCTGGCTGTCCGCCTCCGGCCCATCCGCTTTGGGGGGGGTAAGTTCAGCCAGCGCCACTTTCAGGCGACTGCTGCTCACACTCAGTACGTATACACGCATAAACAGTCCAGTTTATCAGAGCGTCCCAGGGCATCTGTGGGAAAACAGGCGGTCTGCGGGAAAGGAACGCCGGGATTCAGTCTAGCGCGGCGTTTCAGCATCAGTGTCTCCCTGCTCTGTACCTCCCTGATCTGCCATAAAAAACTGCGCTGAAGGACACCACTCCCGCAGCACACAGGCGGGGCAGCTGGGGGCGTTGCGGGTGCAGATTTCGCGCCCATGCCGCACCCCGGCCCGGTGAAAGGCCGCCCGCCACGGCGCACTGGGGGGCAACACGCCTTCCAGCCACTGTTCCTGGCGGTCGGCTTTCCAGTGAGGGGGCACCACTTCCAGCCGCCAGAGCAGCCGCTCAATGTTGCCGTCCACCGCAGCAGCCGGCTGCGCCAGATGAAACAGCAGCATGAGG
>JAUNHF010000398.1 GCA_030524065.1 Deinococcus sp. | reverse complement strand
CGGCGGAGTGATTGTGGACCTGAGCGGAGTCAAGCCCGGCAAAGACCTGATGGAGCTGCTGGCGGGGGCCGAGGCTCCGGCGCTGGTGCTGGACGTGACAGCCCCGCCCACCCGCGCCAAGGTGTACGAAGCCCACGGCGAGCTGATTCGCAGCCCCAACCCACAGCGCCCCGGCGACGTGCTGGGCTGGCTGGTGCCCTACGCACGGCGGCAGGGCCTGCGGCTGGAAAAAGACGCGGCGCAGTATCTAGCCGACGTGTTCGGCACCGATCTGACCGGCATTGCGGGCGAGCTCAACAAGCTGGAATTCTTGCCGGCCGGCACCCGGCTGGACGCGGCCACCGTGCAGGGAGTGGTGGGACGCGAGACATCCGGCGACTCCTTTGTCATGCTGGACGCAGCCACAGCGGGGCAGGCGGCGCAGGCGCTAGAGCAGCTGGGCCGCTTACTGCGCGGCGGCGAGGACCCCTTCCGGCTGCTGGGCGCGGTGGTGTGGCAGTACAGCCTGGTGGCCCGGTGTGTGGGCCTCCTGGCCGAGTCGGGCGGGCGCGTGAATGAGAACGCCGCGGCCAGCCGGCTGGGAGCCAAGCCTTACCCGGTGAAAAAGGCGCTGGCGGTGGCCCGCCGGCTCAATGAGGCCAAAATCCACCGTCACCTGGAGCGCATCGCCCAGGCCGACTTGGACCTCAAGCGCGGCCACGACCCGGCACGGACCTTGCAGCGGCTGATGATTGAGTTGAGCCGCTGAGCCGTCCGGCGAGGCCCCCGACCAGGAGTCGGCCCTGTCCCGGCGGCACTTTTTCCTGCACGCCTCGGTCAGCGGTTTAGCCCGCTTCCAAGGGGGCGCTTGCTCTTTGCTTTATGAGATGAAGAAAAGAAAAATTAGACCTCTAAACTGAGCGCAGGCCCTGACACTTTTCCCACTTGCGAGCTGGATGGAGGTTTTATGAAGAGACTGAGCTTTGCTCTTTGCATGTCAGGTTTGCTGGTCGGCTGTGGTGGCACCCCTGCGCCCGCGCCCACGCCTGAGCTTCAGCGCGTCCCTGATGTGGAGGTGCAGCTGCCTGAACTCAGGGACTTTCCTTCGCAGACGCGGCGGTTGCAGGCCCAAGCATCCACGCTGCCCGCCTGGACCGGCGAGAAGCTTTATGAGGGCTACAATCAATTTGGCCCAGAGCTTGAGGTGACCAATGCAGGCGATATGATGTCTGTCAATTTGCGTGCCAGCACTGGTGGTGTCTACCCAACTTTCACGCGTGTCTGGAACTCTGTAGGTGGGGATTACCAGGAGCTAACAGCGAATGGCTCCGGTTCAGGCGTCGGCCTAGCCATTGATCCTAGATTTTACCCTGGGGGAGCGGATAGAAAAAATGCCTGGCTTGTCAGGTCATCAGGTGGAGGCGACGCCTCTAGCTATACGCTTAACGTATACAACCGCTCTTTTCGGGAAAGCCCTTTGGTTGTCACAGGCCCTACCAGTCAAAGTCTGACTATCTACAATGGAATTAATAGAGATCCTGACGGGTCTCTGGACATGGAATAAGTAGCTTCCGGGTGTAGACTAAGTCATCAGACGACTTGACCCCCAACTGAC
>JAUNHF010000397.1 GCA_030524065.1 Deinococcus sp. | reverse complement strand
TCCACTGCCTGGACTAGCGCCGGGGGCTCCACGGCCGCCGGATCGTAGCGCACGCTGGCCGCTTCGGTGGCGAGGTTCACACTGGCCGCCTCCACGCCCGGCACTTTTTGCAGGGCGCGCTCTACCCGGCCCGAGCAGGCGGCGCAGGTCATCCCTTCTACGGGCAGCCGCAATTCCTTCGCTGTCATGCGTTTTAGCCTACCCCCCTGGGGAGGGTAGAAGTTTAAGCCCATCTTAATCGATCTATTTGCAAGGACCCTGGCATGGCACTATCTTGAACCCATGACTCAGATTCAGAACAATCAATTGGTGACCGAGCTAAGCGTTCAGGGCATGAGCTGTGGACACTGCGTTGCGGCGGTCGAAAAGGCACTGCGCGCCGTCCCCGGTGTGCAGCTGGTCAGCGTCAGCCTGGAAGAAGGCAAGGCCACCGTGCACGGCAATGCCGAGCAGGCGGCAATGATCGCGGCGGTGGCGGAAGAGGGCTACGTCGCTGCCCTGCGTGGCTAAGCCAGCGGGCGGCAGCGTGCCGGACCACGCCTGCGCCGCTGGCCCGCTCTGCATGCCGCAGGCCGAACGGCTGGCCGCCCGGCGTCGCCTCAGCGTGGCGCAGGGCCATCTGCAGAGCATTGTAAAAATGCTGGACGACCCGGAAGTGTACTGTGTGGACGTGCTGCGGCAGATCAAAGCGGTGCAGGGCGCGCTGGACGGCGCGGGCAACGTGGTGCTGCGCGGACACCTGCAAGCCCACGTGGCGACCGCCAGCGAACGCGGTGATACGGCCGAGATCGTCGAAGAACTGATGCAGGCCTTCAAATACCGCTGACCTCTGCGGCCCGTGCTGCTGCTCAGGCGGGGGCATTGTTCACGTGCCCACTGCCAATTGCTGGTCTGCTTTAACCTGTCTTTCACGCCCAGGCTGACCTTTCAGTTAGCCTGGGTATTGATGAGCCGGGCCCGTTTCCTCTGCGCATGCTCCCTGTGCGTGATCTGCGTGTGGGTGCGGGTCCCTTGACCGGATAAAGTGGGAATCACCCCCGTTCTCATCCAGCAGTTCAACGTTTATCAGTCACCTGTCACCACACTGCAAGGAGTTTCCATGCCGAAATCCGAGAACCCAAAATCTGAGAACAAGGCCGAGCAACTGGGCCACCATCACGAAACCGGTAAGACCCAGGACCTGGCCCGGGACACGGCTCCCCGCAGCGAAAAAGACCGTCTGACCGATAACTTCGGCCACGCCATCAGCGATGACCTCAACTCGCTCAAGGCTGGCGTGCGCGGCCCTACCCTGCTGGAAGATCACCTGCTGCGCGAGAAGATTCACCACTTTGACCACGAGCGGATTCCTGAGCGCATCGTGCATGCCCGTGGTTCTGCGGCACACGGTTACTTCGAGCTGACCGAGTCTTTGGAGCAGTACACCACCGCCCGGGTGCTGACTGAAGTGGGCAAGCAGACTCCGGTTTTCACCCGCTTTTCCACGGTAGCGGGCTCCCGTGGCTCGGCCGACACCCCCCGCGACGTGCGCGGATTCTCGGTGCGGTTTTACACCGACGAAGGTAACTGGGACCTCGTGGGCAACAACATCCCG
>JAUNHF010000396.1 GCA_030524065.1 Deinococcus sp. | reverse complement strand
GGACGGTCTGGTCGCTCATCCCGACCTGCCGGGCCACCACTTGCAGGTCCGGCGTCTCTATCAGTCGGCAGAGAACGCTCCAGCGACGACGTTCCAGATCCGTTTGCGCCTCCGCCAGCCGCGCCTGCATCGCCTCCAGAGATAAATGCGGCTCGATGTGCGCCACCGGACGAGGGCGCTTGCCGTTGCGCTGGCTGAGCTGCTCGGCCACCTCGTCGTACCATTCCGGGATCGGCGACATGTTGACCACCAGGGGGCGCCGAGTCACACCCTGCAGCCTCATCAGCCCTACGAAGCGGCCCGGCCACTCCCCGATCAGCCAGGCCAGCTGGACCAGCAGCAGCCGGCGATCGGCCAGGCCGAAGTCCTCGAAGCTGCGGTTGCGTCTCTCCGGCTGGGCCTGCGGCCCACGCAGCCCACTGGCCGCCACCACGCCGCCCTGCACTTCCGGCAGGAGCAAAACCGCCAGCAGCTGATGCAGCACGTCGAAGCCCTCCAGGGCCAGCACCTCACTGGGATCGGCGCCCTGACCAGGCCACACCATCACCCCCGTCTCCAGGGCCGAGGCCAACCCAGCCTGGAATCCAGTCAGGCCGGCGGCGGGTGAAGGTGGCTCGTCCTCCCTGAAGTCGTGCCCACACTCAGCGCACCAGGCGAAGGGCGGTTCCCGCTGACCCACCCAGCTGCGCCCGCGCCCAAGGTCGTTTGACAGCGGCGCGTAGGCAGCTCCGCATTCCGGGCAGGCGTCCAGCAGCTCCACGCCGTGAGCCGGGCAGGCTGTCACGAAAGACAGCCGCCACTCACGGCGGAGAAACGGGGACTGTGCAAGGCAGACCGGACAGCAGGCCAGGCCCGCCCGGGTGGGTCGGTACCCGGCATGCCCCGACTTGCCCAACGGCATCACCCACCGGATGGTGGCGCGCGGGGCCAGGATCGGAAAGAGCGTCCCCTCGAGGTCGCGCATGGTCAGCCCCTCGATGGCCTCCTCGGGGACGCCGGTCGCTGCGCACAGGCCAGCCCTCACCTCCGGACGCAGCCAACGGTCCGGGTCGTGCGTCCAAAAGCTGCGGTCGCCTCCGACCCTGGTAGTCAAGAAGGTCAACCTCTCCACGTTCGCCTGAGCCAGCCGCATCATCCACGACGAGAGCAGCTCGCCCTCCAGCGGCCGGGGCCTGACCGGCAGCAGGCGCGCCACGGCTCAGGCCTCGGTGTCTTCCGCAGGAGCGCGGGACGCACCGGACAGCATCGCCTTCACGCGTGCGTTGTAGTCGATCCGGTGCTTCAGGCCATCCTGGGCAGCGCTCGCCATCCTGTCACGCTCCCCCGGCGGTACCCAGCCCAGATCCAGCAGCAGGGAGCGGTCGATCCTCTCAGAGCCGGACGTGACCGCCCGCTCGGTTGCCCTCTTCAGCAGGCTGCTCAGCTCGCCGATCAGGCCGCCCGACATGTCGAGCAGCAGTGGAGCCAGCTTCTGCGATGCCAGCCCCGAAGCCTTCCCGAGAGGAAGAGTGGCCTCGAAGGACGCCAGCAACTGCAGGAACTCCACGTCGAGCTGCCAGCGGGGGAGCGTCACCGGCGTGAAGCGGTTCTGGATCTGATCATCACGCCTCAT
>JAUNHF010000395.1 GCA_030524065.1 Deinococcus sp. | reverse complement strand
AATCAGCCGCTTTGATTGCACCTCGGTCAGTTTTTCACGCAGCAGGGCGCCGCCCAGCCCCTTGATCAGGTCCAGGTTGGGCGCGATTTCATCCGCTCCGTCAATGGCGATGTCCAGCGGGCGCGGGTCCAGGTCTTCTACCGGCACGCCCACGGCGCGGGCCAGTTCCGCAGAAGCGTTGGAGGTCGCCACGCCCACGATGCCTTCCAGCTCGCCGCTGCTCAGCTTGCGGCCCAGTTCCTCAATCGCGTACTTGGCGGTGCTGCCGGTGCCCAGGCCCACCCGCTGCCCGCTCTGCACCAGTGCCACGGCTCTGAGTGCCGCTTCTTTTTTCAGGGCTTCTAAGTCACTCATGCGCGGGCCTCCATATCCCGCGCAATGGCGTCAGCCACGGCGTCGGCGTGACCGTCCACCTTCACGGCCAGCCAGCTTTTGACCAGCTTGCCCTCCGGGTCAATGATGAATGTAGAGCGCTTGACGCCCTGCGTCACCTTGCCGTAGCTGTTTTTCTCGCCGTACGCGCCCAGCCCCGCCAGAAACTGGCCGTCGTCGGTCAGCAGTGGAAATGGCAGGCTGTACTTTGCGGCAAAGCGCTGGTGGCTCGCGGCGTCGTCCTGGCTGATGCCCAGAATGACCGCGCCCATTTCGCGCAGGCGGGCCGAATCGCGGAAATCGCACGCCTCGCGGGTGCAGCCGGGGGTGTCGTCCTTGGGGTAGGCGTACAGCACGACGTAGCGGCCGGCGTAGTCGCTCAGCGAGTGGCTTTGGCCCTCGCCGTCAGGCAGCGTGAATGCGGGAAACGGTTCGCCGGGTTGAAGACGGTCTGGGTTGGTCATGGCGTCAGAGTAACGCAGAAGGCAGACAGCAGAATGGACGGTACACGCTGGCTTTCTGCCTTCTTCCTTCTGTCCTACACTGATTGACATGACCCATCCCCTGGCCGCTTACATTGACCACACCCTGCTCAAGGCCGAGGCCACGCCGGACGACATCCGCCGCCTGTGTGCCGAGGCCCGCGAACATCAATTTGCTGCCGTATGCGTCAATCCGGTGTACGTGCGCCTGGCCGCCGAGGAGCTGGCCGGCAGCGGCGTCAAGGTGGCGACTGTGTGTGGCTTTCCACTGGGGGCCGTGTCCAGCGACCAGAAAGCCGCTGAAGCCCGCCTGAGCGCCGAAGCCGGGGCCGATGAGGTGGATATGGTGATTCACATCGGGGCCGCCCGCGCCGGCGACTGGGACAGCGTGCAGGCCGACATAGCAGCCGTGCGCCGCGCCATTCCAGAGCAGGTGCTCAAGGTGATTATCGAAACCGCCCTGCTGGATGAGGACCAAAAGCGCCGCGCCACTGAAGCGGCCGTGAACGCAGGAGCCGACTTTGTGAAAACCTCCACCGGCTTTTCCACCGGCGGCGCGACTCCGCAGGACGTGACCCTGATGCGGGAAGTCATTGCGGGCCGTGCCCAGATCAAGGCAGCGGGCGGTGTCCGCACTCCCGAAGACGCCCAGGCCATGCTGGACGCAGGCGCTGGCCGCCTGGGCACCAGCGGCGGCGTGGGCTTGGTCACGAGTGGCGAGAACGGCAGCGGATACTAGGAAGCAAAAACTGGGCAGCGGAGTAT
>JAUNHF010000394.1 GCA_030524065.1 Deinococcus sp. | reverse complement strand
GTTCAGGTTTGACCACCGTGGGCTGCCCGTGGGCCGCCCCTCTTTAAGGAGGAAGACAATATGACGACTGAAACTGCTCTGCTGACGCTGGACACCCTCGCCAAGTACCTCAAGGAACGCGACGTTCAGCTGGAAATGGATCAGAACCCCGAAACCGGCCAGCGTTTTATTCGTATGGGTTGGCGCTTTGAGATGGGCGACGCTGCCGTGCTGGTGTCCGTGAACGACGGCCCCCAGAACACCAGCCGCCTGGAAATCACCTGCGTGACCCAAAAGACCTACGAAGGCCGCATGCAGGAAGTGATGGAGATGCTGAATGCGCGCAACCGCGAGCGGGCCTTCAGCCGTTCGGTGGACGCTCAGGGCAATGTCTGGTTGGAATACGTGGGCTTTTACCCCACCCTGGCCGAGATGCCCCAGGAAACCTTCGATACCCTGTTTGGCGGCGTGCTGATGCACTTCCAGGATGATTACGCTGCCCTGGAAGGCGTGCAGTTGCAGCCCCAGCAGCCTCAGGCCTGAGGCTCCATAGTTCTCATTTTGGCGGCCGCGAGGTCGCCTTTTTCTGGCTCAAGCGGTTGAATTTTAAGTATAAATTCGTGGCAAAAAAACCGAAGCTATTGCCGCTGCCGCAGCGCCTCGTACAACACCACGGCGGCGGCCACCCCGACATTCAGGCTGTCGGCCTGTCCCCGCATCGGGATGGAGACGGCGTATTCGTCACGCCGCCAGTGGGCGGGCAGGCCCCCATGCTCGGTGCCCAGCAGCAGGGCGACCCGGCCGGACAGGTCCGCTTCCCAGAAGGTGCGCGGGGCGTCGGGGGTGCAGGCAACCAGGGTAAAGCCCTCCTCCTCCAGCCAGGCCAGCGCCTCCGCTTCGTCCTGCTGGCGCAGCGGCACATTGAACACACTGCCCTGCGACGCGCGAATCACATTGGGACTGTAAGGATCGGCTCCCCGGCCCAGGATCAGCACGCCGTCGGCGCCCACGCCATCCACGGTCCGCAGGATGGCGCCCACGTTGCCCGGTTTTTCCAGGCCGTGCAGCACCACCAGCAGCGCCTGCTCCGGCAAGCGGGGCCAGTTGCTGTGCGGCGGGCGGCTGAGCAGCAAGACGCCGTCGGGATGTTCGCGGCCGCTGACTTTGCCAAAAGCTTCAGCGCTCAGTTCGGCCACGGTGGACGTGGGCAGCTGTGGGGCCAGCGCGGCGGCTTCGGGGCTGAACAGGGCTGGGCAGAGATACAGCTCCAGAGCCGGCCAGCCGGCGGCGAGGGCGCGGGCCGTCTCGCGGGCGCCCTCAACCAGGACGGTCCCCTCCTCCTCCCGGGCGCGGCGGCTGCCGCGTAGGCGGACCAAGCGCTTGACGGTGGGATTTTGCAGGGAGGTGATGGGGCTCGGCATTCTTGCCACTATGCCGCATGGGGCGGGGTGGCTGTCCAGTTTTGGGAGGATGGCAGGTTCATAGCGGTTATTATTTTGTAATTCAAAACTTAAAAATCCCCGCCTTCCCCCACTCCTTTAAACTAACAGCCGATGACCCTGGAACCTCTGACCGAATCGCTCCAGCACTGGGTGATGGGCGCAGCCCATCTGGTGGCTTCGCTGGCGGAAATCTCGGCGGTGCTGCTCGT
>JAUNHF010000024.1 GCA_030524065.1 Deinococcus sp. | reverse complement strand
TTCTGGGCCGGTTCACGCTCCGCCGCCCCCTGTTCAGCCGCTTCTTGGCCGCTGGCCGCTGGGCGCTCGGTGGGCTGCTCGGGGCGCTGTTCTGCGCGTGGGGGCTGCCCATCCGGCCGCTGCTGCGGCTGCGGTCTGCGCTGCTCGGGTCCGCGTCCTACTGCGGCGGCCGGTTCCTCATCGCTGCGCAGCAGAGCGCGCACCTGGCGGGCATCGGCCAGGCCTGGGGTTAGAATCACGCCGCCCTGAACCGGCCGAGTGGCGGGCAGCACGCCGCCCAGGGGGGCCGCCGTGGCTGGTGCGGCCTCGGGGGGCAGCAGCAGGGCGGTGGGGCCCAGCGGCAGTGCCCGGCCCGCCAGCTGGCTTTCCAGGCTGGCGGCAGTCTGGGCGGCGCGGGCCAGGCGCAGCGGCAGGGTCGCCACGTCACGCAGTGCCAGGGCGGCGGTCAGGTCAGGAGTGGCGGGCGCGGCGGGGGCCGGGCGCTCACCAGCGCCAAACAGCAGCGCCAGCTCGGTGGCGGCAAAGCCGGTCAGCGCTGCGCCGTGGTGATAGGTCACGTACTGCGCGCCGGCTGCCAGCCAGTGGGCGCCGGGGGCCAACGTGGCGTCCACAATCACCGGCACCCCGGCCCGCTCGGCTCGGCGCAGGTCTTCCTCGCCCGGTTCCAGCAGCCACGCAGCCACGGCCCCGCGCCAGTCGCCGTCCAGGCCGGCGGCCGCCAGCCCCGCCTCGGCCAGCAGGTCTCGGCGCAGCGGCAATCGGGGGTCCACACGCAGTACGCCGGCGCCCAGCAGGGCCCGCAGCTGCTGGGCCAGTGCCGCTTCGCCGGCCAGGGTCACGCCCCACTCGGCGCCTTCCAGCGCCGCCAGGGCGCTTTCCAGTCGGCTGTGGGCGCCCTGGCCGCGCTCACTGTGCAGGGCAATCAAGCGGGCGTCGGGGCGCAGTTCGGATGACGCGCCCCGGCGCGCCGCAGTATCGGAATCGAAGTTGGTCATGCGCTCTATTGTGCCGCATGCCTGTGTGGGGTGCTCCAGTGGCCCCGGTTGACTTTTCCGCTTGCTGCTTAGTTGCCGGGCTTGTCACGCCGGCGCCGCACCCGGTAGGTCAGCAGGTCGGCGTACATGCGGGTGCGGTGCAGCACTCCCTTGACCAGCCCGCGTTTCTTCTCCTTGAGCACCTGGCCCATCTCGGGCAGCTCTACGTAGTCCCAGCGCAGTCCGGTTCGCTCCAGGTGCTCGGTGATGGCCGGCTCGGGCCAGCGCTCCTGCGCCAAGCGGGGGACGCTCAGCAGCCATTCGCGCCGGCAGGCCCGCTGCCCACTCAGCTGCGGGGTCAGGCGGTTGCCCCACTCCGACATGAACTTGCCACCTTCAAACACCCCGATGGTCATGTCCAGTTCGCCGGCGAGCACCGGGCGGGTCAGGGTGTGTAGATGCTGCGCGGTGAGGCCGGTCAGGTCGGCGTCCAGCATCACCACCCACTCGGCCTGCGCCGCTTGCAGCCCGGCGTACAGGGCCGCGCCCTTGCCGCCGTTGGGCTGTAGGTCCAGCACCTGTGCGCCCGTCGCCTGCGCCGCCGCCACCGTCAGGTCAGAGCTGCCGTCGGACACCACCACCACTGCAGGGGTGAACTTCAGGGCGACCTGGGCCACCTCGGCCACAGTGGCTTCCTCGTTGAACGCCGGAATCACCACGGCCACCAGCGGCGGGGTCAGAGGTCGTGCAGGCTGACTCATTGTCTGCCAGTTTAGTGCAAGTGGCCCCTTCAGCCGCCGTCGGCCCATTCTGCGCGGACTGGCCGCAGTGGAACACGGTTCCAAAGCGAGGGGTCAGGCACCGGGGCAGAGCACTGATCGCTGTCTCATCTTGGCCGCTCCCTGCCCAGGACCAGGGCCCCACATTGAGCGTTTTCTTTCATTTTCTCATAAACGTTTTGGAAGTGTTCCAAAGCTGAAGATGGTGTCTGAGATGATGTTTTGGCGGGAGGGGGTAATGCAAGAAGGTGCACTTTTGCACTGCTGGCACCCGAAAGACGTTCTGGCGTTTGGGTTTCTCATAGGAAGGGACGACACTATAGAAAATATGAAGTCGCGCGCCCTGTTCCTTTCGATGCTGGTAGGCAGTACTGGCTGGGCTTCGGCACAGACCGACCCCTTCCAGCGTACCGCTCCTACCACAGCGCTTCCGGCACTTTCGGGCAATTTTGGCAGCCCCGGCAACTCGGGCGCCGCAGCGGCCCAGACCGGGGTGGCCCAGACTGAAGTGGCCCAGCGCCGCCCGGCCACTGTCAGCTTCGGGGCGCCGCGCACCAGTGGGCAGGAAGTCACCAAAGTGGTCTTTGACCTGCCGGCGGGGGCCCGCTATACGCTGAGCCCGGCCTACAGCGGTCTGACCGTGCGTGTGGACGGCGCGCCCGTGCAGCCTGAACAGCGAGGCCCCCTGGGCGGCACCGTGACCGGCTATCAGGCCAGCGGCAATCAGGTGTTTTTGGGCACCGCCCACCCCCTGGGCGCGGCTGGCGGCTGGAAAGCCAGCGAGGCGACCATCGCTGCGGGCAGCCGCGTGCTGATTTTGGAATTCGGTGAAACGGTGCAGGGCGGCGCCAGCAGCCAGAGCCTGCTGGCTATGCAGCCCGGTCTGGTCACGCCGCTTTACACGGGCGCGGCGACAGGCGGGGCCGGCACGGGCCTGTCTTCCTCTATGGCGCGGGCCAACTCGCTGGACCGCAGCAACAATCCTTATCAGCTGCCTGCCCGTCCGCTGGCTGCCCAGCCCCAGGGCGAGCCGCTGGTGGTAACGCCCAACTCTGTCCGCCCGGCCCCGGTGCCCACGCCCCGTCCCGCGCCAGCGCCGGCCCCCCGCCCGGCGCCGGCTGTGGCGGCGGCGCCTGCGGGCGACACGGCGCCGGGCGACACGGTGGGCACCGTCCGCCCTCAGCCACTGCCGCCCGAACTCGCCAACGCTCCGGGCTACACGTCCAGCGGCGACATGAGCGGCCGCGTGCCGGGCTCGGGCAGCGGCGGCCTGCTGACCGAACCGCGTGTGGGCAAAAGCCCCGGCATGACCCGCGTGGTGGTGGACCTGCCGCCGGGCGCGTCCTACCGCATTGATCCGCAGGGCGCTGGCCTGAACGTGGTGATCAGCGGCGTGCGTGCCGAAAACGCCGGAGCTTCGGGCCTGGGCGCCGAGCTGGCCGCCTGGAGCTACCGCGCTGCGGGCAACGCGGTGAACCTCAGCCTGCAAACCGGCAGCCCCACCACGGCGTCACGCGGCTGGCGGGCCTTTTTTCTGCCGCCGGCAGACAGCAGCACCGACCGCTACCGCCTCGCCATTGACGTAGCGCCCGCCCTGGCGAACCTGCGCCCCCTGCCCAGCCAGGAGCGCCGCCTGAGTGCTGTGAGCAGCCTGCCCCCGGCCGGCGGCCTGACCTACGCCAGCGCCGTAAAGCCGAGGGTGGTGCTGGACCCCGGCCACGGCGGCAACGATCCCGGCGCTGTGGGCACTGTGCAGGAAAAGAAAGTCGTTCTGGACGTGGCGCTGCGTACCCGCCAGTTTCTGCAAGCGGCCGGCGTTGACGTGGTAATGACCCGCGACCGCGACGTCGCGCTGAATGCCAACAAGGCCACCGATCTGCGGATGCGCGCCAACATGGGGGCCGCCGGCTACACCTTCGTGAGCATCCACGCCAACGCCATGCCCAGCCAGAATGCGCTTAAGGGGTACGGGGTGGAGACTTGGTACAACCCCAACCACCGCCTCTCGCCGGCCTTTGCCAGCATCCTGCAAAAGAACATGGTGGACACCAGCGGCGCTTTCTCACGCGGTATCAAGAACCAGCAGTCGCTGGCCGTGCTGCGGACCAACCGGGTACCGGCCGCTCTGGTAGAAATCGGCTTTGTGAGCCATCCGGTCGATTCGATCAACCTGACCGACCAGAACTACATGGACCGGGTGGCCCTGGGCATCGCCAAAGGCATCCACGAATCGCTGCGGACTGGCGTTCATGCGGCGCCCGCCGAGACAGTGGGGCAGCTGACCAGCAACCGGGCCGACTGAGCGGGTCGCAGAAGCGGCGGGCAGCGGCAGCGACTGTGGCCCGGAGGGAGCAGGGCCGCGCTGGGGACTTTTCCCACGCGGCCCTGCTCCCTGGATAGCCCTGCCCGAGGGGCCTCAGCTCACCCGCAGAGGCAGGGCCTGTGTGCCAAGGCCGCCAGGGCGCTCCGCTGCCCCGCTCGGCAGCAGCGCCGCTTCCCGGGCGGTGCCGGTTGTCCGGAGGCCAGCAGCGCTCCTGCTCGGCTCGGTGGCCGGGGCCGGGTGCAGCGGCTTGGCGTACCAGGTCATCACCGGGCGGGCGTCCACCGCAAAGCGGTAGCCCAGGCGTTCCCAGAAGCGGGCGCCGGCCGGATTCTCGCCCAGCACCGACGCCATCAGCCGGGCGGTGTTTGCCGGCAGGCGGCTTTCCAGATCCCACATCACCCGGCTGCCCAGGCCAGTGCCGCGCTGCGCGGGGCTGAGCAGCAACAGGTTCACGGTCATGTCCTGCGGCTCCGGGTAGGCTTCTTTCCAGTCCAGCAGGCCGACCACTTTCCCGCCATGTTCAATCAGCTCGACGTGTCGGCGCGGGTCCATCAGCGCCAGGCCCAGTTCCAGCTCAACCTCGGCGGCGGTGGGAATTTCGGTGCCCAGCATCTGAAAATAATCCGGCGAATCCCGGTACACCCGGTACACGGCCTGCGCGTCACCCAAGTGGGCTGTTTTGATGTTCAAAATAAGCCTCCTTATTGAGAACGGCGCAACCTTGAGTCCAGAGGAGGACACCCTTGCCCCTTGCCGCTGGTGGCGCCTGTATGGGCTCACCACATCAACTTCAGGCTGCACCGTTCTCAGCGGCCTCCGGCCCGGAAGCCCGCAGGCTGATCTGCCGGCCAGCTGCCGGGTGCCGGGAAGGAACAGCCCCAGCATACGCCCCGCCCCTCCTACAAACCCCTGACGGAGCCTGGGTTTTTGCTGAACCGTTCCACAGAAAAGCCCCCGCGCAAGCCGGTGCGTTTCCCATAAGGGTAGTGCCGGCAAATGCGGCCGCAGCCCTGCTTGCGGCGCGCCCAGATGCTCTAGGGTACGGAGCGTGAGTGGGTTTTACGCTTCCCGTCTGAATCGCCCCGGCGCGGTGCTGGCCCCGATGGCCGGCTACAGCGACGCGCCCATGCGCCAGCTGGCCGCCGAGCAGGGGGCGCTGTGGACCGTCAGTGAAATGATCAGCGCACGTGGGCTGATGGAGCACGACGGCCCGGACCTGACCCTGGGCCGGCCCTACCCCGGCGAAACGGCGCGGGTGGTGCAGCTGTTCGGGGCCATTCCCGAGTATCTGGCGGCGGCCGTGCAGCGCACAGAAGCGTGGTTCGCGCCCGCCGCCATTGACCTGAACATGGGCTGCCCGGTGCCCAAGGTGCACGGCAAGGGCGGGGCCTGCTTGCTGCAAACGCCTGAAGTGGCGTACGAACTGATCCAGGCCATGAAGTCGGCCACCACCCTGGACGTGAGTGCCAAAATCCGCCTGGGCTGGGACGAGAACCGCAGCGTGGAAGTGGCGCAGGGGCTGGAAGCGGCGGGCGCGGCGATCATCACCGTGCATGGCCGCACTTCCAAGCAGCGCTACACTGGCGAGGCCGACTGGGACGCGATTGCCCGGGTGGCTGAGAGCGTGAGCATCCCCGTGATCGGTTCGGGCGATGTCACGACCCTGGGCCTGGCGCGGGACAGGCAGGCCAGCGGCGTGGCCGCCGTCATGATCGGGCGCGGCGCGGTGGGGAACCCCTGGCTCTTTCAGGCGCTCGCTACGGGCAGCGGCGAGTACCCCAGCGCCCAGGTCCGCGCCCGCACGGCGCTGCGGCACGCCGAGCTGCAAGCCGAGTTCTACGGCGAAGACCGCTTTGGCGTGCGCTCGGTCAAGCCGCTGCGTAAGGTGCTGCCCAAGTATCTACCCGACCATCCTGAGCTGCGAGATGGGCTGGTCAAGGTGGATACGGTCGAGGATGTGGCGCGGGTGCTGACTCCCTTGCTGGAGGGCGAGCACAGTTAGTCCTGTGCCAGCAGGGCTGCACATCGCTCACCCAGCCGGCGAAATTCGCCCAGCAGTTCCGGCGGGCTGTCTATGCGAAAGTCGCACGGCACACTGAGCAAAAAGGACGCAAAAAAGTCCAGCCGTTCGCGCTGGCAGCAGATGCGGGTGCCGCCTGCTTCGGCGCGGATTTCGGTGTTCCACACGCTGAGGCTCCCCTGAAGCTGCTCGGGAGGGTGGGCCAGCCACACGCTGATGTCATAGGTGGGGGGGCCGTAAGGGTGGGTCCGCACATACGCCAGCGCGTCGAAGTCCTGCGGTGGGGTAAAGGTGTCGTCCAGCACGGCCAGTTCCCGAATGCGGTCCAGGCGAAAAGAGCGCACCTCCCGCCGCAACTGGCACCAGCCTACCGCGTACCAGCGCCCGTCCACGTGCATGACGCGGTACACATTGACGTGTCGGCGCGTGCCTGCGCCCTTGTTGGAAGTGTAGGCAAAGTCCACTGTCTGCCCGGCCCGCACCGCCCGCAGCAGTGTGGCCAGGGTGGCGGCGTCGGTGCTGACCACCCAGGGCGAGTCGTCAAGCTGCACAGCTTTTTCCAGCGCCTGCACTTCTTCGCGCAGGCTATGCGGCAGGGTGCGCGTCAGCTTGGCGCTGGCGGCCTCAGCGGCGGGCGTGAGCGTGTGCAGACCCAACTGCTTCAGCGCCCGCAGGCCCAGCGCCAGGCTCAGGGCTTCTTCGCCCGTGAACATCAGCGGCGGCAAGCGGAAGCCGGGCTTCAGGCGGTACGCGCCACCCACTCCACGCTTGCCCTCGACCGGAATGCCCAAATCCTGCAACTTCGTCACGTACCGCTGCACCGTGCGCGGACTGACTTCCAGCCGCCGGCTCAACTCCGCGCCCGTGACTTCCTCCCGCGCCTGGAGCAGTTCCAGCACAGTAAGCACGCGGAGGGAAGGGTCGTAGGTCATGGGAGGTGTGAGGGTCTGAGGTGCTCAGAGTCTGTAGAAGGCGCCCTCAGGCTTCTCAACATTTTTGCACCTGTCGCCCCTTGCATGGCCCGCGCCCTTTGCGGGCTTCATGGCTTGATGTACGCGAATCCTTGGTGCTGCGCTTCGGCCAGGGCGATGACGCCGTTGGGGACGGTGGAGGCCCAGTCGGGCAGGGCACGTTCAGGAATGTCGTGCGCCTTCAGCGAATTGCGGCAGACCTGAAACGTCACGCCCCTGGCCGCTGCTTTGGTCATGTGGTCCAGCCAGTCATGCTGGCCCTGCAAGGCGTACACCGCCGATCCGTTAACCACCACGCGCACCTCGGGCTGGTCGTCCAGCGCGGTCAGGTTGACGAGGTTGCCCAGCGCGGCGTGCCAGCGGTCGGCTTCAGAGATATGAAGCACCACTTTTGGGTTGGACATGCTTTCAGTGTAGCCCTAAATACGTCACGTCCTGACGGGAATGACGCTTACGCTGTGGGCAGAAGGAGGCAAAGGAAATGAGCAATGAAATTACCCTGCAAACCCCTACGACCCTTCTGGCCCACTGGCAGGGCCACCGTGACCTGACCCGCTAGACCATGGAGGCCTTCCCCGAAGAAGGCTTTACGCAGCACTGCGTGCCCGGCATGCGCCCCTTTCAGGCAATGGCGCTGGAGATTCTGGGCATGGTGGACTACCAGATTTTGTGGCTCCGCCACGGCAAGCCACACGGGGAAGACCCTGAACCCGACCAGAAGTGGCCCAGCCGCGCCGAGATTCTGAAGCGCTGGCACGAGCAGACGGTGGAACTGGCGGAAGAATTCCCAAAAGTCAGCGCCGAAATGTGGCTGACCCCGGTGGACACGCCGTTTGGCGAGATGTCGCCCTTCAAAAGTGCGGAGTACCTGATTGAAAACGAGATTCACCACCGCGCCCAGGGGTACGTATACCTGCGCGAACTGGGCGTGACGCCGCCCGGCTTTTACGAACGCGGGGACGTGACTGAGGACGAATGACGTGGCCGAGCATGGAGGGCGTCCAGCGCCGCCCTTCATTGTCAGAGCAGCTTCAAAGCATTGAAAACCCATCCTGCACCCCCCGACATACAAGGAGAATGAACATGACCCTTCCCGACCTGATGCTCGAATCCTTCCAGCGCAATGCCCGCGTGAATGAATTCCTGCTGGGCCACCTCAGCGATGAGGAGGCAAGCCTCTCGGACGGGCAGGGCGGAGACACCGCCTTGCAATTGCTGAGCCACATGGCTTCGGCGCGTGGGGGCTGGCTGCTGGACATGGGCCTGTCGCCCGAACACGCCGCCGAGCTTCAAGACCTCGCAGGCGGCGTAACCCTGTGGGAGTGGCAGGCCAGCGGCCTGGCGGAACTGCGGGCCATGTTCGCAGCGGGTGACCGGGCGGTGGTGAACGCCGTACAGGCCCATGTTCGGGCGGGAAAGCCGTTTCCTGACCCTTACGCGGCAACCGCTTTTCCATCCAACCCAGCCCACTTTCTCCTCTATATCGTCATCCATGACAGCCACCACAGAGGCCAGATCGTGACCCTCTTGCGGCAAAGTGGCCGCAGCCAGGAGCGGATGGACGAGCTGGAACAACTCTGGACCCTTTTGCGGCAGTAAACAGCCCTCTTCAAGCCGACCTATGCCACACCAAGGAGAACGAACATGACCCTGCCTGACCTGACGCTCGAATCCTTCCGCCGCAATGGCCGCGTGAATCAGGCGCTGCTCTCATCCCTCACGCCCGCCGACCTGACCCTCTCGGACGGGCGCGGCGGCTGGACCGTGGGGCAGCACCTGGGCCACCTCGCCTACTTTCGCTCCGGCTGGCTGTCGGTGATTTCATTTGCCGACGCTCAGGGGCTGCCCGAAGTCCTCAGCGGCGACTGGCAACACTTTGAGCTGTCGGCGGACCTGCCCACGCTGGCGGAGGCCTTTCGCCTGGGCGACGGGGCGGCGCTGCGGGCGGTGCAGACCGCGCTGGAAGAAGGTCGCACCTTCCCAGACCCCCACGGCGGGGGCACCTATCAGGTCCACCCGGCCCACTTTCTGCAGCACATCATCGTTCACGACAGCCACCACCGGGGCCAAATCATGGGCCTGCTGCGGCAAGGTGGGCGCAGCGCGGAGGACATGAACCAGCTTGATTCCCCGCTGTGGGCCATCTGGCGTGAATAGGTGGAGGCGGGCAGGTTCACACCGGCTGCGGGCGCCCCTCTATACTGCGGCCTGTGCGTACCGTAACCGTCGGCACCCGTGGCAGCACGCTCGCTTTGTCCCAAACCCGCTGGGTGGTCGAAAGACTCAAGGAGCAGTGGCCCGAGACCGAGTTCAGAATTCAGACCATCACCACCAAAGGTGACAAGAACCGCGCCAGCTTGCAGAGCATGGCGAAGGCCGGCGACAAGGGCTTTTGGATCAAGGAGATTCAGGACGCCCTGCTGGCAAAAAGCATTGACATCGCCGTGCATTCGCTCAAGGATCTGCCCACCGAGCAGACAGAGGGTCTGGAGATTGCTTCTATCCCCAAGCGGGCCGATGCCCGCGACGTGTTGGTGGGCGCCGAGGGTTTCAAGTCGCTGGCGGCGCTGCCAGAGGGCGCCCGCATCGGCACCAGCTCGGTGCGGCGCCGGGCCTTTCTCAAGGCGTTCCGCCCCGACCTACAGGTGATCCCGGTGCGCGGCAACATTGAAACCCGCATGGCCGCTGTCGCCAGCGACGACTACGACGCCGTGATTCTGGCCGGCGCCGGGCTGATTCGCACCGACCAGCGCCACCGGGCCGACGAGTTCGTGTCTACCGATATCTTGCTGCCGGCCCCCGGCCAGGGCGCCCTGGCGCTGGAAGTCCGCACCGACGACGACCTGATCGCCGAGGTGGCTTACGCCATCAACGACGCCGTGACCGATGACCGCATCACTGCCGAGCGCGAGTTTCTGGCAGGCCTGGGCGCCGGCTGCCTGGCTCCGGTCGGAGCATTTGCCACCGTCAAGGGTGACCTGCTGACGCTGGAAGGCTGGGTGGGCGCCGTGGACGGCTCCGAGGTGATCAAGGCCACCACCAGCGGCGACGCCAGCGAGTGCGCCGACCTGGGCGCCGAACTGGCCGAGGACATGCTGAGCCAGGGCGCCCGCAACCTGATCGAGATGGCCAAAGAGGAGTAGGGCGGTGAGGCCCAGAAGAGGGAGGCAGGGGAGGGCGTCAGCCCCTCGGTCTAGCCTCCCTCAGCCCCTGCTTCCCCGCCAGCCACTCCTCTAGACTCCGTGCTATGTCCCACCTCACTGCCGGCCGCCCACAGCGTCTGACCATCATTCATACCGGGGGCACCATTGCCAGCCGGCCACAGGCAGGCGGCGGGCAGGGGGTCACGCCGCAGGCCGCGCCGAGCCTGCCCGGCCTGACCCCGGAACTGGCCGGGGTAGAGGTGCGTGACCTGACGCCGTTCACGCTGCCCAGCCCGCATATCAAGCCCCGGCACATGCTGGAACTGGCGCAGCTGATCGGGCGTGAGGCTCCGCACTCCGACGGTATCGTGGTCACGCACGGCACCGACACGCTGGAAGAAACCGCCTACGCGCTGCATCTGCTGGTGGATACCCCGGTGCCAGTGGTGCTGACCGGCTCCATGCGCCACCAAGCCGAAGCGTCGTGGGACGGTCCCGGCAACCTGCTGGACGCGGCAGGCGTGGCCCTGGACCCCCAGACGCAGGGGCGAGGGCCGCTGGTGGCGTTCGGCGGCGATATCTTCGACGCCCGCACCGTGACCAAAGTGCATTCCACAGCGGTGGACGCGTTCGGCGGCTACCCTGGCCCCATCGGGCGAATAGACCGCCTGGAGGGCCGCAGCCACGTGCGCTACTTTGCCCGCCCCGAGGAGCGCCCTGTGTACCGCCCCGCCGCCCTGGACGCCCAGGTGGACATCCTGTACGCCTACGCCGGGTGGGAAGGTCAGGGCTTTGACGAGGCGCTGCACCGCGCAGACGGCTTGGTCATTGCGGCGCTGGGGGCCGGTAACCTGCCTGCCGAACTGCTGCCGCTGGTGGCCGGAGCGCAGGGCAGCGGCAAACCCATCGTGATCGCCACCCGCACCGACGCCGGGGCCGTGATTCCGGCCTACGGATACGCCGGGGGCGGCGCCACTTTGCAAGCGGCTGGGGCCATTCCTGCCAGCTTCCTCAACGCGCATAAGGCACGCATTCTGCTGCTGGTCCTGCTGAGCCTCGGCTGCTCACGTGGGCAGATCGCAGCCGCCTTTGCCGGCACAACCTCCTGATTCTCTGAGACAGCCCCGCTGACACAGCAGCCTCCTGAAGACCAGGGTGCCAGCTCACTGGCCCGCCGGGGGCAGGGGCCGGGGTTGGGTGCCCGGTTGTTGTGCGCCCCAGACGTCCTCCTGTGCTGGCTGGACGTGCCAGTGGGCTCAGCTGGCCGGTACGTCCAGCCGGTAGACCCGCTGGGCGTTGCGGTCGGTCTGCTCCTCAAGTTCGGCGGGGTCCAGGTTGCGTAGCCCGGCCACAAAGTCCAGCGTGTGCCGGACGTAACCGGGCCGGTTGGGTTTGCCGCGCCTGGGGACCGGCGCCAGGAAGGGCGCGTCGGTTTCGAGCAGCAGCCGGTCTAGCGGCACTTCGCGGGCTGCCGCCTGAATTTCGGGGGCATTTTTGTAGGTCACGTTGCCGGCAAAGCTGAAGAAATGGCCGCGCTCCAGCCCGTAGGCCAGCAGGTCCCGGTTGCCCGAAAAGCAGTGCAGGATCAGCGACACATTCTCCCAGCTGGGAAGCACGTCCAGCAGGCCCGCCACCGCGCTGGCTTCGCCCTTTTTGTCGCGCACATGAATCACCAGCGGCTTGTCCAGCCGGGCGGCCAGGTCCAGTTGCCACTCCAGCGCGGCCCGCTGCTGCGGGCGCTGCCCGGCGTTCCAGTAGTCGTCCAGGCCGCTTTCCCCGATACCGACCACGCGGGGGTGCCCGGCCAGCCGCTCCAGCTCGGCCCGGTTCTGTGGCGTGTCGTCTTCGGTGCCGGTGGGGTGGATGCCGACGGTGGCCCACACGTCGGGAAACTGCTCGGCCAGGGCCACGGCGCTGCGGGCGTGTTCCATTCCAGCTCCGATACAGACCAGCCCGCTCAGGCCCAGTTCGCCGCGTGCGCCCGCTGGGTCATCCAGGTAGTCGAGGTGGCAGTGGGTGTCAATCATGCCGCTCAGCATGGCAGAAGTGCAGCCCGCCCGGCGCAGTGGGGCCAGCGGACACTGCCCCTACCGCCCCGCTGCCCCGGTTTGCGTTAACCTGATGTGCAACCCCCCAAAGAGGGAAAGCAGCCAGACCCCAAATTCTGTCCGCATCCTGCGAGATGCCCCGCCCGGCACGCACCAGAGCGCTGCGGCGGTAAGCCCGTCCGAGAGACGGCGATGGAGGCCCTATGAATACCGCGTCCCCGAATAGCAGTGCGCCCCTGTACGAAGGCAAGGCCAAAAAGGTCTTTGCCACCGCGAACCCGGCTGAATACCGCGTGCAGTACAAGGACGATGCCACCGCCTTTAACGCCCAGAAGC
>JAUNHF010000393.1:406-1651 GCA_030524065.1 Deinococcus sp. | reverse complement strand
AGGCCAGCGGCGGCCAGGGCGGTGATGAACAGGGCAGGGGCTTTCACGCTCCGCAGTATGCCGCCCGCAGCTGACGCACCTCTGAGGAGCGCTCTGCGCGGGCGGCACAAAGATGATCGGCAGGCCGGGCCTCTGCACTAGACTGCGCCCATATGACGTTTGTCAAAACCCTCTTCAAAACTATGCTCCCCTACGCCGAGCGGGCTATTACGGCCGGCGACCGGGCAGTCAGTGGCTACCTGCAACCGCGCCGCGCGCGCGGCAAGTTGGTGGTGCAGTCTTACGTGGGCTGGGGTTCCCCGCAGGAGCTGGAAGTACAGGGACGGGTGCTGCTGCCGCGCGTGACCACCCCGCCGCGTGTGGGCGACGCCCGCTGGCGCAACTTTCTGAACGTGATGCGCCGGCTGTTCTCACGCGAGGTGGCCGGGGTGGAAATCGTGGGCCGCTTTCAGGGAGAAGAAGCCCGCAGCGTAAGTGGCGCAGATGGGTACTTCAGCCTGCACTTTAGCCCGGGCGAGGGGATGCCGGCCGGCTGGTACGAGGTGCCGCTCAGCATGGAAGGCCGGGGCGAGGTGAGCCGCGCGCGCATTCAGGTGGTGGACCGCCCGGAGTTCGGGGTAATTTCGGACCTGGACGACACGGTGATTCAGTCGGACGTGACCAGCGTGCCGCGCATGCTGATGACCAGCCTGACCGGCAACGCCCGCACCCGGCTGCCGTTTCCGGGCGTGGGCGCCTTTTATCACGGTCTGGTGCAGCAGGGCGGTGGGCGCAATCCGATTTTTTATGTGTCCAGCAGCCCCTGGAATTTCTTTGATCTGCTGTGGCAGTTTCTGAGCTACCGCCAGATTCCGCTGGGGCCGATGTTTCTGCGCAATTGGGGCTTTGACCTGCTGGCAGGACACGGCGACTACAAGCACGGTGTGATCGAGAGGATTTTTGCGCGCTTTCCCGATATGAAGTTCGTGCTGGTGGGTGACAGCGGCGAACATGACCCCCAAATCTACGCTGAGGTGGTTCACCGCCATCCGGGCCGGGTGCTGGCGGTCTATATCCGCGACGTGTCGGACGCAGCGACCGACAGCTCAGTGCTGAAGCTGCGTGAAGAGGTCCAGAAGGCCGGGGTGGAGCTGGTGCTGGCCGCCGATAGCCTGTACGCCGCCAGCCACGCGATGGCGATGGGCCTGATCACCCCTGAACAGATGCGGCGCGTGCAGCGCTCGGTGGGGCGTCACTACGGCTGGT
>JAUNHF010000393.1:0-396 GCA_030524065.1 Deinococcus sp. | reverse complement strand
GGTCGGCTCAGTGCCCAGCCGCAGGGCCATGACAACACACAAAAAAGCCGCCTTCTGGGCGGCCTTTGACTTGGGTCTTTGGGGCGATGCTGCAAGCTGTATCAGCCCTGCGGAGAATCGCTGCCGGGGCGGCGACTGCGGCGGCGGCGGCGGCGGCGGTCGCCTTCATTGCCCTGCCCCTGAGCCTGACCTTGCGCCTGGGCGGGCGCGGCACCAGCGCCGCTTTCGCTGCGGCGGCGTTCGCCCTGAGGGGCACGGCCTTCACGGCTGTCACGGCCACTGGGACGGACGCTGCTGCCGCGTGGGCCGCCGCGTCCGGGGCGGCCGCCCGGCTGGCCGTCGTCCTCGGGCATGTTGTCCACGCTCCAGTCCCCGAAATACATCCGCTGCACGGTG
>JAUNHF010000023.1:8067-12667 GCA_030524065.1 Deinococcus sp. | reverse complement strand
ACAGCGCAGGACAACACAGGCGCAAAGCAGCGCAGCCCAGCCGCGAAGAGTGGCGGCCAGGACAGCGCACCCACATTGGCCGACCCCGCCCTTCTGCGCCGCGCACTGCTGCACTGGTTCGACCACGCCGGGCGCGACCTGCCCTGGCGGCTGGGCCCCGAAGGCGGGCGCGACCCCTACCGCGTGTGGGTGGCCGAAATCCTGCTGCAACAGACCCAGGTGGTGCGGGGGCGGCTGTACTACGACCGCTTTCTGGACGCCTTTCCGACGGTGCAGGCGCTGGCCGCTGCCCCGCAGGACGCCGTGCTCAAGGCCTGGGAGGGCTGCGGCTACTACGCCCGCGCGCGCAACCTGCACCGGGCCGCTGGCGTGGTGGCGCAAGCTGGATTTCCTACCAGCTATGAGGGCTGGCTGGCCTTGCCGGGCGTGGGCCCATACACGGCGGCGGCGGTCAGCAGCCTGGCGTACGGTGAAGCCCGCGCCGTGAGCGACGGCAACGTGCGCCGGGTGCTGGCACGGGTACTGGGCGAGCGGCACCCGGCAGACGCCTGGGTGCAGGCCCAGGCCGACCGCCTGCTGGACCCGGCGCGGCCCGCTGCCTGGAACGAAGCCGTGATGGACCTGGGCGCCACCGTCTGCACGCCCAAGGCCCCTGGCTGCCCCCGCTGTCCACTGCGCGAGTGGTGCGTGGCTTACGCGGGCGGAGAGCCGACTTCTTACCCCGCGCCCAAGCGCCGAGCCGCCGTGCAGGAAGTGCGCGCCGTGGCCCTGCTGGTGGGCGACGCCGAACACGCCCTGCTGGAGCAGCGCAGCGGCACCTTGCTAGGCGGCCTGTTCGGGTTGCCACTGGAAGAGGTGAGCGACGCAGGCGACCAAGGCGGAGCACTGGTCCGCCTGCAAACCCGGTTGGGGCTGGACCGCGCCGCCCCCGAACTGCTGGGGGAAGTGACCCACACCATGACCCACCGCCACTTGCAGGTGAGTGTGTATAGGCTGCCGGGCACCGCTGCGCCGGGCCAGACCGTTCCGGTGGCGCAGGCGGCCCTGTCACGGCTGGACCACAAGGCTCTGGCCCTGTTGCGTGGGCCACAGCGCTTGCTCTGATACGCGGCGCGGTTGAGGGGCTGGAGTCTTGGCAACTTGGCCCGGTCCACAAGAGAAATAACGAATACGTACTGCACGGCATGTCACGGCACTGGCCGCAGGGCGTATGACGGAGGGGCACCAAGCAAAAGTGAATTAAAAATGCGCGGGGATGTATTTTTTCCAGAAAGGCTTAGACTTGGTGTTCCTGATAACTCATCATGGCTGGCACTGCCCTCCGGCAGCCCTTCCCTAATTTATTTTCCAAAGGAGAATTTATGCGCGCTCCCCTTTTGCTGACCCTTTCTGCCCTGTCCTTTGCCATGCTGGCCGGCTGCGGCCCGGGCTCTGCGCCCATCTCCGGCGCGGCACGTGGAGAACGCGCCCTGACGCACATGCAGCACCTGAACGACATCGGCGCACGGGTGCAGGGCACGCCTGCCGAAGCGCAGGCCCGCGACTACATCTCCGCGCAGCTGCGCGCCGCCGGGTACAGCCCCGAGCTTCAGCCGTTTAGCGTGACCCGCCGCAACGCAGCGGGCGAGACGCAAACCGTCACCTCCGGCAACGTGATGGCGGTGCAGCCAGGGGCATCCGACAAAGAAATCATCGTGGTGGCGCACCTGGACAGCGTGGCGACCGGGCGCGGGGCCGACGACAACGCCTCGGGCGTGGGCCTGCTGCTGGAAGCCGCCGAGGCGCTGCGCAGGAAATCGTTGCCCCACACGGTCCGCTTCCTGGCGGTGGGTGCCGAGGAAGGCTACAGCGACGGCGTAGCGGGCGGCTTCCGCAGCGGGGGCCTGAAAGGGTCCAGCTTCTACGCCGGCCAGATGAGCGACGACGCCCTGCAAAAGACCCTGTTCGTGGTGAATCTGGACAGCCTGGCCGCCGGCGACCACATGAACATCTACGGCTCGGCGGGCGAGGGCGGCTACGTGCGGGACGCCGCACTGGAGTTGGCCCGCACGCTGGGCCACGACATCCGCACCAGCCCTGGCCTGGAAGGGGAGTTCCCGGCGGGCAGCACCGGCGACTGGAGTGACCACGCTCCTTTTAGCAAGCGCGGCCTTGCGTATGCCTACTTCGAGGCGACCAACTGGGAGCTGGGAGACAAGGACGGCTACACCCAGACCGAAAAAGTCGGCAGCGTCTGGCACACCAAGAACGACACCCTGGACTTTCTGAACACCGAATTTCTGGGCCGCACCGAAGCGCACCTGAAGGCATTCAGCGACGTGCTGATTCGGCTGCTGCAAGCGCCGCCCAGCCGCTAAGCAGCGGCCAGCCGGCCACTCAGGGCAGCGGCCAGAGCACCGTGCCCTGGGTGTCGGTGCGCCACACGCGCACGCCCGCTGCCGCCAGCCGCTCCTGCACTTCGCGGCTGGGGTGCCCGAAGGTATTGAAGCCCACGCTGACTACGGCGTCCCGCGCTCCCGTTTCCTGAAGGAGCGCCGCCGACGTGCTGTGCCGGCTGCCGTGGTGCGGGGTCTTGAGAAGGTCCACCTGTCCCAGGCCCAGGCTGTGTTCCAGCGGCGCAGGCAGGTCGCCCAGCAGCGCTGCCCGGAAGGGCTGAGCGCCAGGGGACGCGGACGTCAGGCGCAGGGCCACGCTGTTTTCGTTGGGTTCGGTGCTCCAGAAATCACCCTGCGGCCACAGTACCTCCAGCCGCAGCCCACCCGCCTGGACATAGTCACCGCGCCGCACCTCGCGCACCGGCACGCCGCGCTCCTCGGCCACGGCGAGCAACTCCGCCAGGTTGGTGCTGTCCGGGTCGCGCTGGCCGATCCACAGTTCGCCCACCGGCATGGCCCGCAGCACGCCGCTCAGGCCCTCGATGTGGTCCGAGTCGGAATGGGTCGCCACCACCACGTCCAGCGCGTGAACCCCCAGCGAGTGCAGCGCAGGCACAGTGGTGCGGCTCAGGTCGTAGTCGCCGTGCGGGGTGCCGCCGCCATCAATCAGGGCGCGCAGTTCGGGGGTCTGAATCAGGGTGGCGTCGCCCTGGCCGACATCCAAAAAGGCCAGTTGCCGGGGTGGGTTCAGGCGCGGCGGCAGCGCCGTGAGGAAGATGCAGGCGAGCAGCGTGCCCAGCGCTGCCGGTGCCCGGACGCGGCCCGTCAGCCACAGCGCTCCGGCCAGCGCTGCCAGCCCGTAGGCCAAGTACCCCGCCGGCCCCACCGCGCCCCAGGGCAGCAGCGGCCAGCGCCCGAATGTTTCGGCCAGCCACAGCAGCGCCGCGCTGAGTAGCTCCAGCGGCCATTTCAGCACGGCGCCCAGCGGCCCCAGCAGCCCGGCCAGAAACCCCAGCGGAATCAGCAGCGCCATGAGGGGACCGGCCAGCAGGTTGGCGGGCAGCGACGAGAGCGGCACGCCGCCGAACGATCCCGCAATCAGGGGCAGGGTGGCGGCCTGGGCCAGCAGGGTCACGGCCAGACTGCCGCTCAGCCACAGCGGCGGCCCCGGGCGGATCCAGGCGGCGGGCAAGCGGGCCAGCACACGGGGCAGCAGCAGCAGCCCGCCCACCGCCAGAAACGACAGCTGAAAGCCTGGCGTGACGGCCCACAGCGGATAAAAAATAAGCAGCCCAGCGGCCACCAGCGCCACCAGTGACGGCGCGTCCAGCCGCCCACGCCCCAGCCACAGCGCGGCCAGGCCCAGCAGCCCGGTCAGGCCCGCCCGCACCACGCTGGGTGAAGTGTTGACCACCATGCCCAGGTAGGCCAGCAAGAACAGCACCGGCCCCGCGTACCGCGCCCAGACCGGCAGGGGCAAGCGCGTGAGCAGCAGCGTCAGCGCGCCCACCAGCAGGGTGACGTGCTGCCCGCTCAGCGCCAGCAGGTGCGTGAGGCCCGAGCGCTGAAAAGCGTCGCGCACAGTGACTCCGGGCGAAAGCTCCATCTCGTTCAGGTCCGAGCGGTCGCCCAGCTCTGCGCCGCGCAGCAGGGCTTCGGCGCGGGGGCTGAGGCTCTGCCAGCCGGCCTCGAACCAGCCCTGCACCGTGCCCTTCAGCGCCCCGGACGGCTGCGCCGCCCCGACTTCCGCGCCCACCAGCACGGCGGTGGGGGCCAGCGTCAGCAGGCCACCTTGCGAGCGCAGCCAGGCGGCCTGATCAAAGCCGCCCGGCACCGTGCGCGTGCGGGGTGGCAGCAGCCGGCCCCGCACGGTGAGCGCCCCGCGCCGCTCGGCAGGCCGGGGCGAGAGGGCCACGCGGGCCGGCGGGTCGCGCAGGGTCAGAAATTGCCCGTCCCACTCGCCCCGCAGCGTGACCTGCGCCCCCAGCCAGGGCCGCAGCGGATCAGGCCGCGCCTGCACGGTTTGCAGCGAGGCAAAGGCCAGCACGCCGGCCAGGGCCGCACCCGCCAGCGCCCAGGGCCGCCGCTCCCACGCAGTCAGGCCCAGCAGCAGCGGCCACAGCGCCCATCCCCAGGAGTAGCCCAGCGCAGGCAAAAGGGCGCCCAGCACGCCCAGCAGCAGGTAGACCGGGCCGCCCAGCCGGGCTGCCGGAGCTGGGGCCGGG
>JAUNHF010000023.1:0-8057 GCA_030524065.1 Deinococcus sp. | reverse complement strand
CGCCTGAGACCACCGCACCAGCACGGCCCACTGCCCGCTGCGGCCTAGTCAAATTTCACCAGCGGCGCAAGCTGCTCTAGCGTCGCCGGCCCGATGCCCTTGACCGCGTCCAGGTCGGCCAGCGAGCGCAGAGGCCGGGCCGCTTCTATACGCTCTGCCAGCGCGGGGCCGATTTCGGGCAAGGCTTCAAGCTGCTCGCGGGTGGCCGCATTCAGGTTCAGCCGCCCAGAGATCAGCGGCCCCACACTAGCCGTGCGCGGATACTCCGGAGCCGCCTCGCCGGTTTGCTGCGTCACCGTGAGCGGGCCGGCGTCCTGGCGCAGGACCTGCGGCGCACGCGGGGCCGGAAACAGCAGCGGCCACAGCGTCAGTGCGCCGAGCAGCAGCACGCCAGCGGCCAGGCCAGCTGTCCACAGAGATTCACCCGAGAGGCGAAACATGGTTGGAGTGTAGCGAACTGTGCATGGGCCGGGGTTCCCTTAGACTGACGCCATGACCCAAGCCAATCCCAACGCCCTGAATCTGACGCCCGATCCCCAGCTGCTCGAAGCCGCCCAGGTGGCCTTCAAGCAGGCCTACGCTCCCTACTCCAAGTTCCACGTGGGCGCGGCGCTGCGCAGCGAAAGCGGGCAGGTCTACTTTGGGGCCAACGTGGAAAATGCCTCCTACGGTCTGACCCGCTGCGCCGAGCAGAGCGCCGTGCAGACGCTCGCCAGCCGGGGTGAGCGTCATTTCAGCGACATCGTGGTGTATTCCGAAGCCGAGCCGCCCGCCAGCCCCTGCGGCGCCTGCCGCCAGATTCTGTTTGAGTTTGCCCCGGACGCCCGCGTGGTTTGCGTAAATCACAAGGGCGACATCATCAGCGGGTACGTGCGCGATTTCCTGCCGCACGGCTTCCGGCTTGAAGACGGCGAGCAGGGCTGACCGCCCGGTTACAGGCGCTCCAACCAGCCGTTCATCTGTATGCCTCCGGGTTCAGTCCGGCAAGTCACGACATAGGTTTCTTTGCCGCTGACGGGTTTCTCCACGCGGCTGCCGGTATACAAACTGCACCCCAGATTGACCGGCAGGCCCTCCTCCTGCTCCTGACCGTCAATTTCCAGGCGGGTGGGCCGCAGCTGAAAAGACAGTTGCTCCTGGTTCAGCCACACTTTCTTGCCTGCGTCCCACTCTTTGCTGGCCCGCCAGAAGCCGCCGTCCACCACATAGGTCAAGCGGCGGGGGTCGTTCGGGTGGGCCCGAAACTCGTCGGGCCGCACGGAGGCCCGGTACTGCCCGCCCAGCCGGCCTGCGCTCAGCGAGTTCAGGGTCAGCTCACCCCGCAGGTTGGGGGTTCCCAGCTCACCTTCGTCGGCGCGGCTGAACACTTCCAGGTTCCAGCGGCCTGCCAGGTCAGGAAACTTTGGGGCGGCTTCGGCGCCGGGCGCTGGCTTCGGTGTAGAGGGCGCAGAAGGTGCCGAGTTACAGGCGGCCAGAAGCAACAGCGGGGCGATCAGCAGAACTCTGTTCATGATAATGATATTACTTTATCAATAAGCGAGGAGTCAACCAGTCTTCGGCGGTCCCCTGTTGCCCATGCCGGCCTCTATACTGTGCTCCATGCTGCTGTGGGTGCTGGTCGGATTTATCGTGCTGAGCGCGGCTGGGGTGTTATCGCTGACGTTCGGGGCGCTGCGGACCTCGCCGCAGGTGGGCCTCTTTCGGCTGATTGCCGGCGTGCAGTTCCTGGCAGCGGCGGTCCTGGCCGGCGCCCGCCTGACCGGTAATGCCTGATGCAGAGGGCGGCCAAATCGCTCCAACCTGAGCGGTGAAGCCAGAGCGAACGGGACCCTGCAAGGCGGTCAAGCAGCGTGGCCCAAGCCAAGGCCCGCGCTGCGCGGCATGGACTTGCGCCCGCAAATATGAAGCGCTTTTTGCACAATGTTGCGGAGTAGAGCGCCGTGCGTACGAACCGGGAAAAGGAGACACGCAAGATGCAGAACTTTGAACCGCAGACCACCGACCTGAACTTTCAGGGCACCCCCGGCGTCATTGCCGTCTATGCGTGGGATACGGGCGACGGCCTGGCCCTGGTTGACACTGGCCCCGGCAGCACCTTAGGTGCGCTGGAAGCTGGCCTAGGCCAACTGGGGGCCGGCTGGGACGACGTGCGGCATGTCCTGCTGACCCACATTCATTTTGACCATGCGGGCGCGGCGGGGCGGCTACTGGAACTGTCCCCGCGTGCGCGGCTATACGTGCATGAGCGCGGCGCCCGGCACCTGGTAGACCCGCAGCGGCTGTACGCCAGCGCCGCACAGATCTACGGCGACCAGATGGAAGCGCTGTGGGGCGAAATGCGCCCGCTGGACGCGGACCGCCTGACCGCGCTTTCGGGCGGCGAAACCCTGCGCCTGGGCCGCGCCGAAGTGCGGGCACTGTACACGCCGGGGCACGCCGTTCACCACCTGGCCTACGCGGCAGGCGACGAACTGTATACCGGCGACGTAGGCGGCATTCGGCTGGATTCGCGCCAGCCCGCCCGCGCTCCTACTCCGCCGCCCGACATTGACCTGGCCGCGTGGGAGCAGAGCGCGGCGCTGCTGCGGGACCTGGACGTGCGCCGGCTGCATCTGTCGCACTTTGGCAGCTACCCGCAGAGCGCCGGGCACTGGGACGCCCTGCTGCACCATCTCACCGCAGAGGCCAACTGGGTGCGCGAGCAACTGGCGCAGGGCAAAGACCCCGCCGCGCTGGCAGAGCCGTTCACCGAGTGGGTGCTGGAACAGGTGGAAAGCAGTGTGCCGGGGCTGGGGGCAGCCTACCGCTTTGCCTCGCCGCCCGCCATGAATGTCCTGGGACTGGCCCGCTACTGGGCCAAACACGCAAAAGTAAAGAACGTGAGGAACGATCAGTGAATGTACTTGTGGTGGGCAGTGGTGCCCGTGAACACGCGATTGCCCAGGCCTGCTTGCGCGGGGGCCATCAGGTGATCTGCACGCCGGGCAACCCCGGAATCGCCCGCTTGGCCGAAGTGGTCCACTGGCCGCAGGACAACGCCTCGCTGGTGGCCCTGGCGCGTGAGCGCGGCGCCGAACTGGTCATTATTGGGCCAGAAGCTTACTTGGCGCAGGGTCTGGCCGACGACCTGCGGGCCGCCGGCATTCCTACGTTTGGCCCCAGTCGGGCCGCCGCGCAGATTGAGAGCGACAAGGCCTGGAGCAAGGCTTTTATGGGGCGTCACGGCGTACCCACCGCCGCGCACCGCTCCTTTGAGACCCTGGAAGCTGCGCTGGCCTACGTAGGCACCCAGCCGCTGCCCACCGTGATCAAGGACGCGGGCCTGCGGGCGGGCAAGGGCGTGACCATCGCGCACAGCCTCGAGGAGGCGCAGGAAGCGCTGCACGCCATCTTCGGACAGCAGAATGCCGCTGTGGTCATTGAGGAGTTCATGACCGGGCAAGAAGTCTCGGTGCTGGCGCTGACCGACGGCGAGCGCTTTGCCCTGACCCCGCCCAGCCAGGATCACAAGACCATTGGCGAGGGAGACACCGGCCCGATGACCGGCGGCATGGGTGTCATCTGCCCTTTTCCGGTGAGCGACGCCGATATGGACACGGTCCGGCGTGACATCGTAGAGCGCACGCTGGCGGGGCTGCGCGCCGAGGGTCTGCCCTTTTGCGGCGTGCTGTACGCAGGGCTGATGCTGACCCCGCAGGGGCCGAAAGTGGTGGAGTTCAACGCCCGCTTTGGCGACCCGGAAGCCGAAGCGGTGCTGCCGCTGCTGGAGAGCGACCTGGCCGCGCACGCCCTGGCCGCCGCGCAGGGCCGGCTGGACCCCGCCGCCGTGCGCTGGAAGGATGAAGCCAGCGCCGTCATTATCCTGGCGGCGCCCGGTTATCCCGGCACACCGGCAAAAGGCATTCCCCTGACCCTGCCGCAGACGGCGGCGGGCGAGTCCATCTTTCACGCGGGCACCGCCGAGCAAGAGGGTCAGCTGGTCAGCAATGGCGGGCGCGTGCTGGCCGTGACCGCGGCCGCCCCCACCCTGCCGGACGCCCTGGCGCGGGCCTACGCGCTGGCAGACCGGGTGGGTTTTGAGGGCGCGCAGCTGCGGCGCGATATCGGCTCGCGGATTGGCCTGAACCCCAGCCAGCGCAGGGACAGCGGCCAGCGCGGCAGGGCACCCTACGGAGCCGGAGGCGTGACCCAGCCTGACTTGCCCGGTCTGCCCGCAGCCACGGCAGAAGCCGCGCCGCACCCCCTGACCCCAGAAGCGCTGGACGCCCTGGGTCAGCATCTGGTGTGGCGCATCGGCCGCGATGACCTGACCGACGAGGTGGTGGTGCGGGTGGGCTACGCCAGCGCTACCGGGCAGTTTGCGGGCCTCAGTCGCCTGCGCAGCGTCCCGGACGCCGACTTGGAGCAGGCCCTGGCCGGCGGGCACCTGCGAATCGAGTGGGTGGAGTGATGCAGTTTGGTGCCCAGCAGTCCTTCACGCTGCACTGCCCCGGCGACCGCGCCGCCGCGCTGGCCTGGGCGCAGGCCGCCGACCAGGCGCTGGCGCAGGTCACCTTTTTGCAGGATGTCCGGCTGGACGGCCAAACGCTGCACGGCGAACTGCGCGTGCCGGTGCCGCTGCTGGGCGACATTACCCTGCCGTTCGTGAGCCGGCTGGAGGCCATACCGAACGGCGCAGCGCTCACGCCCCAGGCCCTGCCCGAGCGGCGCGGCTGGGTGGAGGTGCGCGGTCAGGCGGTGGTCGGGGACTCTGAAGGTCGCAGCACACGGGTAGAGCTGAGCTTCGACTTCCAGGCGTTCCTGCGCCTGCCCGACAGCGGCAACCTCGGCGGGGCCGCCTTCGAGAAGATGGTGCGGGCCACCGCGCAGCGCACCATCGAGCGCGTGCTGGCCGAGTTGCCAGGGCAGCTCCAGGCGAGCATGCGCTGAGAAAAAGCGGTGCGCCGCTCCTCAGCCTGAACTTACTTTAGCCAGCACCATTCGTTGAACTCGTAGCCGCTGAGGTACACATAGCGGTCAGCCATCTTGTCGCCGTCTATATCCACGAGGTGGATAAAGGAGATGGGGCTGTCCTTTACGGTCTTGAGCAGTTTGAAGGTGCTGCCTTCTGCAGCCAGGCTCGCCCCGAGGGCAGACATCGCTGTGCTGTTGACTGCGGCACTCTCCTGATAAGTAGCTGACAGGTGAAGATGATGTCATCTTCAACCGAGCGGCAGCGAGTATCAGCGGAATTTCGCCCGACCTATGATGCAATCTACACACGGTAGCTACTTAGCTCAGGTCGTAAGGCATATCATCCTCATCCGTGTCCAGGAGAGAGCCGTAAGTCCCTGCCTCACAGGTGCCCAGTTTCTGCTGTTGCAGCAACGCCTCAAACTGGGGATTGTTCCCTTCCTCCGCCAGGTACATCTGGGCACTTGCCAGGGGGAGACCCAGCGCCAAAGCCAGCACTGTCATGAATTTTTTCATGTTTCCAATCTAGCGCTCATCAGCCAGATTGATACCCCCCGTAAGTGAAGCCTTGTGCCGCTGTGCCTTACCCCACTTGCGGCAGCCGGGCTTCAACCAGTGTGCCCCGGCCCGGTTCGCTCACCACGGCGTACTCACCGCCCCGGCTTTCCATTCGCTCGCGCATCTGGGTCAGGCCCAGGCCGCCCGCGCTGCTGACCCGGCCACTGACCTGATGGGGATCAAAGCCCTGGCCGTCGTCCTGCACGCGCAGCTGCACCCAGCAGGGGCCGCCTTGCAGGGTCACGGTTACGCTGCTGGCGGCGGCGTGCTTGGCGACATTGTTCAGGCTTTCTTGCAGGATTCGGAACAGGATGGCCTCGTCGCCTTTGGATAGCGCCACTTCACCGGAGATCTCCAGCGCCGTACGCAGCTTATTTTGCTCTCCAAAGTCCTGTACGTACATCCTCATGGTGTCGAGCAGGCCGTACTTTTCGAGGTTGATGGGCCGCAGCGCAAAGATGGAGCGCCTGACCTCCTGAATCTGCTCGCGCAGCAGCGCCCCAGCGGCGCGGACCTCGGCCTCGGCCTGCTGCGGGTCGCTGTGAATCTGCCGGGCCACCACGTCCAGCTTGATGGCGCAAAACGCCAGCGACTGCGCCACCCCGTCGTGGATCTCGCGGGCAATGCGGGTGCGCTCGTCGCTGATCGCCAGTTCTTCGGAGTACAGGTAAGCGCGGGCGTTGCGGACCCCCAGCGCCGCCTGCGAGGCCATCAGCGCCAGCAGCGGCATGTTGGCCTCGGCAAAGGCGCCCGCTTCAGTACGGCCCAGCACCAGCACGCCGACCAACCCGGCCTCGTCGCGCATGGGAAAGCCGACTGCACTGCTCACCGGCCCAAAAGCGGCGGCTTCCTCCGCGCTGGCTTGCAGTGGCTCGGCCGCCTGCGCCACCCGGGCCGCGAACGCCGGCACGCCGTACGCGCCCAGCTCGCCCTGGGGCCCCTGCACCGTTTCGGGACGCAGCATGCCGTCTTGGTCCATCAGGTAAGCAGCGCGGAAATCGGCCCCGGCCCGCTCGGCCATGGTGCCGGTCACGCGCAGCAGCAGCTGGCGCATGTTGCGCTCGGCGCGGATGGAGTCATCCACCGAATGCAGCGTCATCAGGTCCTGGGTGCGTTGCCAGGCGGCCTGCGCCGCCGTGCCAATCTCGGCGGCCAGCGAGCGGGCCAGGGCTTCGTCACCGGGCGTGGGGGGGCGGGGCAGGTGCAGTTCCAGCCGGCCCCCGGTGGGCAGCTCGGCGCGCAGCGGGTAGTGGGCTTCGGCCGCGCCGGTCGCGGTGGCTTCCAGGCCGCCCGGCAACCGCACCGACGCCTGCCCCGCCCCGCTGACCCGCTTGGCCCCACGGGCGCCCACTTCCAGCACCGCGCCCAGGTCGCCGGCCTCGGTCAGGTCACGCATCAGGGCCTGAATGTGCTGAAGCTGCTCGTGCGAGCGGCTCAGTTCCTCGTACAGGCCGCGCAGCTCGGCCTCGGCCCGCGCCCGTGCCCGCGCCCCTTCGGCAATCCAGTCCAGCGCAAAAAAGGTCACCGTAGGCCCCGCAAACCCGTAGAACAGCAGATGCGCCCAGAATTCCAGTCGCAGGTCACGCAGCTGCGAAATCAGGATCTCCACCACCAGCACCACCGCCACGATCAGGGGCGGAAGCACCTTGCGCAGCAGTTCTTCACGCTGGGCCAGGGGATTGGCGGGGAACAGGCGCCTCATTCAGCCGGGTCCTGCCGCACATCCTGCTGAAGGTGTTGGCCCTCTGGACGCTGCGCTGGACTGCCCTGCTTCACTTTCCACTGCACCTGGCGCAGCAGGCCCCGGAACAGCCGACTTTCGGCGCTGGACATCTGGGCGCGGTCCAGCATCAGCCGCCACAGCCGCAGCGTGTGCCGGGCGCGCATAGCGTCGGTATAGCCGGTCAGGTGCATCACGTCCACCAGATGGCCGTACATCTCCTCCATCTCGCCGCGCGTGGCCGTCTTGCGCTCGCCGGCTGCCGGCTCCTCGCCGCCTTGCAGGAACTCGTAGGTGACCAGCAGCACCGCCTGGGCCAGATTCAGGCTGGCGTAGTCGGCGGTGGGAATCCTGACCGTGGCCTGGCACTGTTCCAGGTCAGCGTTCAGCAGCCCGGTTTCCTCGGGGCCAAACACCAGCGCCGGGGACGCCGCCGCCCGCACGCGCCCACGCAGCGCCGCCGGATGCTGGGGCCGGGGCATATCGGCCCGCTCCCGCGCCGAGGTGCCGATGCTCAGGTCACGGTCGGCCAGCGCTTCGGCCAGCGTGGCGTACACGGGCGCGCGTTCCAGCAACTCCTCGGCATGCACGGCGAAGGCGCGGGCTTCCTTGCTGAGGTGGTCACAGCGCGGAGCCACCAACCGCAGGTCGGACGCTCCCATATTCAGCATGGCGCGGGCCGCCGAGCCGATGTTACCGGGCGTCTTGGGCGACACCAGCACCACGGCGAGGCTGGAGGCGTGCGAAAGGTCAGCTTGCTGAGAAGTGGGGCGGGTCACGGGAGGGATGTTAGCGCCTGGGGGCGAGGATGGGCGGGGCGCTCAAC
>JAUNHF010000392.1 GCA_030524065.1 Deinococcus sp. | reverse complement strand
ATACACGCTGCCCGCGCCACTGCCCGGCGGCACAAAGCCGATGCCGAATTCCGCCAGGGCCGGACTCGCCATCACGCACTGAACCAGCTGGGCCCGACAGCGGAGCGCCAAGAGCCGCTGTACGCCACTTGCGGCAGCGGGAAATCCCAGGGTGCTCCGTGTGTTCGCCTCCGCAGGTTAGGATGAGATGGCAGAGCGCCCCACGCAGAGAACAGTGGGCCGCGCACAAGGAACCGTAGATGTGGGAAGAACTTCAGCTTCAAATTGTCAAGCCGGCCGCCTGGCTTAAGTTTGGCCTGGGCCTGGTCATTACCGGCGCCATGTACCGCCTGGGACTGGTGGTCCTGCAACTGCTGCGCCCACGCATGAGCCAGGGCTTTTATCCTGCGCTGCACGGCCTACTGGTATTCAGCAGTCTGGTGCTGCTGCTGGGTCTGACCACCCAGGCCTTTTACCTGACCTCCAGCCCGCTGTTCGGCCTGGGCCTCTCGGTGATGGACGCGCTGCGGGCCACTTTTGGGCAGCTGCTGGTGATCGTGGCACTGGCCCTGGTGGCGTGGTCGCTGATCGGAGAAGCGGCCAGCCGCATCGTACCCAGCGATGATTTTAACCGCCGCTCTGTGCGGGTGCGGACCCTCAAGAGCGTGGTAGAAAGCACCCTCAAGGCGGTGGTGCTGTTCACTGTCTTGATCGCCTTCTTGCAAACCCTGGGGGTCAACGCCACCAGTTTGCTTGCCAGCGCCTCGGTGCTGGGCTTGGCGGTCAGCTTTGGGGCACAGAGCCTGATCAAGGACATCTTCAACGGTTTTTTTATCTTGCTCTCTGACCAGTACGGTGTGGGCGACGACGTGGACCTGAACCTGGGCGCCGTATCGGGCACAGTGGAAGCGATTGACCTGCGGACCACCTCGGTCCGCGACCTCAGCGGTACGCTGCACATCATGCAAAACGGCCAGATCACCGCCATCAGTGTCAAGAGCAAGGACTGGGCGCGGGTGGTGGCGACCGTAGACGTGGCCTACGAGGCCGACGTGGACCAGGCCATTCAGGTGCTGGAGCGGGTCAGCCGTGACCTGCACGGTGACGCGGCGTGGAGCAGTCACTTTCTGGACGAGCCGGACGTGCAGGGCGTGACCGCACTGGGCACCGACTCGATTACCCTGCGGGCCCTGTTCAAGGTGGCGCCCAAAAGCCAGTATGGAGTGGGCCGCGAGTTCAACCGCCGCATCAAAATTGCGATGGACGAGGCTGGAATCAACATTCCCTATCCGCAGCGCCGCATGAGTTTCGGCGACGGGCCACTGGAAATCCGGCTGGTGCGCGGGCCACAGCCGGCGGCCCCCGCTGAGCAGCTCCCGCACGCTGCGCCTACCACACCCTCCCCTGGCCGGGACGCCGACTGAGGCAGAATGCGGCGCCCATTCTTCCATATGAAGTGCAAAAGCTACAGCCAAAGAGCCGAAAAAATGCATGGCTGAGGCCGCACAGAAAAGTATGGATCGCTCTCTAGAATGAACCGCAGAAATAAGTCGCTTTCTCTTCAACCACTCAGTCAGCGACCGCCGGAACGGAGGTCCCCAGCTCTCCTACAATATGTATAACGCCGTTTAGGGCCTGCCTCACCTCTGGCGAACTGCGTCCCAGACACATAAAA
>JAUNHF010000391.1 GCA_030524065.1 Deinococcus sp. | reverse complement strand
GAAAGAAGCAAAAAAGCCGCCGCCAGGACGCCACCCGGCGGCGACTTTTCTGCCGGCATCAGCCCTGGACTTTGGGCAGCCAGCCCGCCTGCGTCAGCAACGGAATCAGGATGATGGCGGCACCAACAGTCAGCGACAACCAGGCGGCCCCCCGCCCACCAGGCACCCGCGACTGGCCGGAGCGCACATGATGGGCGCGCAGCACCAGCAGGCCAGGCAGCATCACTGTGTACAGCACCGCCAGCAGCCCGGCGTAGCCCAACAGCGCCACGAATCCCTGGGGGTAAAGGGTCGCCAGCAGCGTAGGCGGCAAGAAGGTCAGCAGCCCCAGCCAGAGCCAGTTGCCCCACGCCGGCAGGCGCGTTCCCAGCACGTCGCGCAGCGAGTGCAGCAGCGCCAGCCCCACGCCCAGTGCCGAGGTGGTCAGCGCCAGCGCAGAAAAGGCCCGGACGCCCTGGCTTAGCGCAGGGCTGCCAGTGGCCTGCCCCACGGCGGCGCTCAGTTCATCCAGGCTGCCGACCCGCAGCAGCTCGGCTTGGGGAATCAGCCCGTGAATAGCCAGCTGCCACAGCAGATATACAGCCAGCGGCAGACCAGTGCCCCACAGGATGGCGCGGCGCAGTTCGCGCTGGTCGCCTTCCAGGTATTCGGTCACGCTGGGAATCACCGCGTGGAACCCAAAAGCCGTAAAGAAGATGGGCAGCGCCGAGAAATACAGCGCCGATTGCTGCGGCGCCGTCAGCAGCAGGGGCGGCGCCGTGCGGGGCAGCACCAGCGCCAGAATCAGTCCGAACACTGCCAGCTTCAGCACAAACAGCACCCGGGTCAGGCCGTCTACGCTGCGGGTCCCCAGCAACACTGCGGCTGCCACCAGCGCCGCGTACAGCACGCTGCTGCCCGCGCTGCCCAGGGTCAGCACCCCGCCCAGGAGGCTGCCCAGCAGGCCGCCGCCCCCGCTGATATAAGCCGCCGAAATGGCGTACATGAACAGCAGCAGGATGACCGTCACCGCCCACTTGCCGGCTTCGCCGAAATAGTGCCCGGTGAGGCTGGCCAGACCCTCATGGGACGAATGGTGGCGGTACACCTCAGCGAATTGCAGCGCCGTATAGGCCGACAGCACCCACATGCTGAGCAGCGCCAGCGCGGTCAGGCCAAAGCCCATCCCCGCCGAGGTCAGCGGCATGGCCAGCATGCCCGCCCCGATGGTGGTCCCGGCAATAATCAGGGCGCTGCCCCAGGTGCGTCCCGCCTGTGGCGTCTGTGCAAAATGGTCAGTCATGGCAGTGTGGCCCCTTCGTTGCGCTCGGATTGCTGGTCTCTGGACTGCGCCAGTCCAGAGATGAGAAGCCACACTAGAGAACCCGCGCCGGGCAAGTCAATGACCCACGGCGGCCCAGAGGAACCTGCAAAGAACTTGCCATGTTGAGCAGGGCACCGTGCCAGGGAGATTACTGCGCCAGGGCCGGCCAGCGCACGCCTGATACCACTTCGGCCCCGGTGCGGGCCAGCTGGTACAGGAACAGCGGATGGTACAACTCGGCTGGGTGGTCGGGCGCGTCCCAGGTTTGGGCGCAGTCCGCCGGCAGCACGATGCGCTGGCCCAGGCCACGGTGCTGCGAGCGCGTCAGCAGGTGCAGTCCCAGGCTGTACAGACACA
>JAUNHF010000390.1 GCA_030524065.1 Deinococcus sp. | reverse complement strand
CACTGCACAGCCCAGCCGCAAAGTCTATGTTCCCCTGCAACCCTTGTTCGTCTTGGTGGCCTCCTTGCCAGTAAAGCGCTGTGGGGCCAGGGCTTATCCGCCAAATACGTCCAGGCCCTGCTCCACCACGCTGGCATGGGCCGCCACCGTCAGGGCATGGTCGGCGTTGTAGCCGCCCGCCATCATGCTGACCACCGGCACCCCAGCGTCCCGCGCCCAGGTCAGCACGCGGCGGTTGCGCTCATGCACGCCGTCCAGCGTAAGCGCAAAGCGGCCAAAGCGGTCACCCGCCAGCACATCCGCCCCGGCCAGAAACAGCAGCAGGTCGGGGCGAAAGGCCTCCAGCGCCGGCAGGGCCTGCGCACCCAACACCTCCAGATACTCGGCGTCGGTCACGCCGTCGCTTAGGCCCAGGTCCAGACTGCTGCGCTCCTTGCGAAAAGGATAGTTGCGCTCGCCGTGAATGCTGAGGGTAAACGCCTGCGGTTCACGTTCCAGCAGCGCCGCCGTGCCGTCGCCCTGATGCACGTCCAGGTCCAGCACCGCCACCCGCTGCGCCCAGCCCTCGTCCAGCGCCAGCCGGGTCAGGATGGCCGCGTCGTTGACCAGACAAAAGCCACCGGCCCGGTCTGCGAAAGCGTGGTGCGTGCCACCGGCCAGGTTGGCGCCCCAGCCTACGGCGCGGGCGTCATGCAGGGCTGCCAGGCTGCCACCGGCCGCCCGCATGGCCCGCACCACGACTTCTTCCGACCAGGGCAGCCCGAATTCGCGTTCTTCCTTGCGCGGCACCTCGCCCCGGCGCCAGCGCCGCAAAAAGTGCGAGTCGTGGACACGGGCCGCGTCGGCCCAGCGCAGCTGCGGGGTGGTCAAGATGGGCAAGCGGCCTGAGAGCTGCTCGCGCACGCCGGCGTACTTGTACTGCGGAAAGCGGTGGCCTTCGGGCAGCGGAAAGGTGAAATCTGCCGGGCTGTAGGCGCGGAAAGGATGGGCAAAGCCCGCAGGCGGCGTGGCCGAGGGGGACAGCGGCGGCATCAAAGCTTGACGAACTCCTGCAAGCCCAGCACGAACAGCACGGCGCCGCCCACCTCAACTTCGACCGGTTCTGCGGCCAGGCCCTCGCCCTGCTCGGCCAGCGGAATGGCCGGGGTCATCATGCGGCTGCGCGTGCGGCAGCTGGCGGTGATGATGGCCTTGAGGTCGTCCAGCCCGCTGCGCGGCACCCCGATCATCAGGGTGGTGTTGCCTTCGCGCAGGAACCCGCCCGAACTGGACAGCTTGGTGGCGTCCAAGCCCGCTTGCGACAGCGCCCGCATCAGACGGGGCACATCGGCGTCCTGAATGACAGCCAGCACCAGCAATTCGGCGGGAACGGCAGAATAAGGCATGGCCCCATGCTAGCAGAGGCCTGGGCCAGCGCCTGACCGCGCCACCACAACAAAGCCCCGGACCGTAGCTGGACCGGGGCAGCGCTTTTTGTCTGTTGAGGCTGCCTGCCAGGGCAAGGAAGACTGGGCGGCTTAGGCCACCGGCTTTTTCACCCGCTTACGCACCACCGGCTTCTTGACCTCCGGTTCGCTCGCGGCTTCTGCGGTCTGCTCGGGGGCAGGGGCCTCTCTGGCTGCTTTCTTGTGCGCGGCTTTTTTGGCGGCGGGCTTCTTGGCGG
>JAUNHF010000389.1 GCA_030524065.1 Deinococcus sp. | reverse complement strand
TAAGCGACAGGTCGGTTGTGGGCACGCCGCCCAGCCGCACGGCGCCGGCGCTCGGGTCGTACAGCCGCGAGACCAGCCGGGTCAGGGTGGTTTTGCCGCTGCCGGTGCGGCCCAGGAGGCCCAGTGTTTGCCCGGCAGGCAGGGTAAAGGACACGTCCCGCAGCACCGGTTCACTGCCTGGGGCGTAGCGAAAACTGACCCGGTCAAAGGTCAGCTCGGGCGCACCGGCGCTCAGTTGCTGCGTGCCGGTGCTCAGCTCGGAGCGCAGCGCCAGCAGTTCCCCGATGCGGCCCAGGCTGGCCCCGGCTTTTTGCAGGTCCTGTAGCTGCTGGCTGAGCTGGTCAATCGGTTCTTCCACCATGCTCATGTAGGAGTACAGCAAAAACGCCGTGCCCAGCGTGATGCTGCCGGCCGCGTACAGCCCGGCGGCGGCGCTCAGAATGGCGACGTAGCCGGCGGCAAACAGCCCCATGCTCAGCTGCCAGACGGTGGCCCGCGCTTTCCACGAGGCCAGGAAATTATGGAAGAAGTCGCGCTGCACGCCCAGAAAGCCGCGCAGGTGGTGCCCGCCGGCCCCCAGCGCCCGCACGTCGTCCAGTCCGGCCAGCCGCTCTTCGACGTAGCCGTACAGCTGGGCGCTGCTTTCGCGCTCGCGCCGGGTCGGCTCAATGCCGATTTTGCGGACCCGGTTCATGGCCCACAGCGTCAGCGCCGCGAACAGCGTCACGCCCAGTCCGATCCAGACATTCACCCGCCAGAACATCACCAGGGCGCCCAGCAGCAGCAGCCCGGCCCCGAACACCCGCACTGCAAACTGCGAGAAGAAGTTGCTCAGGGCCGTCACGTCGCCGTCAATGCGCTCGATCAGCTCGCCGGGGGTGCGCTCCTTGTGCTCGGCCATGTCCAGGCTCAGCAGGTGCCGGGTCAGGTCAGCGCGCAGCTGGTTGGTGGCTTGCCAGCCCACCTGCGCCCCCAGGTAACTGGCGGCTGCGTTCATCAGCTGCACGGCCACTGCCAGCGCGATGTAAGTGAGGGCCAGCCGGGTCAGGGTGTCCAGGTCGGCGCCGCCTCCCAGCCGGGCTGTGTCCACGAAGCGGGCCAGCAGCTGCGGCAGGTTCAGGTTCAGGGCGGTGGACCCCAGCAGCAGCGCGGCCAGCGCCAGCACCCACCACTTCAGCGGGGCCAGATAACGGCCCAGCACGGCCAGGGTGCGTGCCGAATTGCTGCCGGGTGGCGCAGGCCGCTCAGCGTTGGTCAGGGAAAGTTCGGCAGTCATGCGCTCAGGTTATGGCGGCCCCCCGGCGCGGGGCATGGGCCAGATGGCGTAGTGGTCTGGTCACCCCGGCGGGGTTCAGGCTGGCTCCAGCGCCGTCATCGCTGCCCGCCGGGTCTGAATGCGGCTTTCCAGCACCATATACAGCCCCGCCGAGGCGAAGCCCAGGCCCGCCAGCACCCACCACAGCGGCGCGGCGCCGGCCCGCTCCAGCAGCGCGGCTCCCAGCACGGGGGCCAGCAGCCCGGCCAGCCCCGACATGCTGCCCACCAGCCCGATGTACCGCCCGCGCTGCTCGGGGCGGCCCAGTTCGCTGACCACCGTTTTGGAAATGGAATAGGCCACGATTTCGCCCAGGGTCCAGACCACCACCGCCAGCATGTGCGCCCGAAGGGTG
>JAUNHF010000388.1 GCA_030524065.1 Deinococcus sp. | reverse complement strand
ACCGGGAGCAGGAGCGGGACGCCAAGGCCGACGTGCGCGGGGCGCTCTACATGCCTGACGTGGATGGTGCGGACCTGAGCGGTGAAGCCCTGGCCGAGAAGCGGGAAAGCTACACCGAGACGACCACCAGCCTGGGGAACAGCGTGGCCGACGCGCTGACTGAGGCCCACGAGCTGGCGGCGGCCATGCGCCCGGCTGAACTGCGGGCAGGCTGGCGGGTCACGCTCAAGCCGCACTTCACCCGCGATGTGGAATCCGCCCGTGTCGCCCTGCGCGAAGACTACAAGGCGGGACTACCACTCTCGGCTTGGCTGTCCGGCCTTCAGAACCTGGGCGTCACCGAAGTCACCGAGGCCCACATCAACGCGGCGCTGGCACAGGAGGAGGCGGGTACCCTGCCCCGGCCTAAAGGCGCATGACCGACGCCGTGATCGACCGCATCATCCGCGAGATGGGTGAACGGGGCGACGACCTGGAGGCGCGGGCGCTGGCCGTCGTGCAGTACCTGTACGAGGACCTTGACCTGGCCGAGCTGATTGAAGTGCTCCGGGCCGCCACCGAACTGGACAGCCCGCTGGCCCGGCTGGGCTACGCAGACCAGTTGCTGGGCATCTTCGACGAGGTGGCTGCTGAACTGGGTGAGCCGCCTCCCCAGTTGGTGCAGGCCGTAAGGCAGGCCGTCGAAACTGGGGTCACTGGCACGGCTGAGATGTTCGCGGCCTCGCAGGTCGTCACCAGCGCCTTCACCGTGCCGCCCGACCTGCAACTGGAGTGGATGGAGGAAGCCGAGCGGCGCATGAAAGAGTTCTGGGGCAATGAGCCTGTGCGCTTCCGGCAGGAAATCCACGACGCGATTTTGGACGGGCTGAAGCGTGGGCAGGGCATTGACCAGATGGCGAAACGCATTAAGGACCGAGTAGGGGTGAGCCGCTCACGGGCCTCGCTGATTGCGCGGAACGAGGTGGGGAACGCGGCGGCCTACGCCACCAAGAAAAGCCAGGAACAGGCGGGCTGCACGGAATACATCTGGCGAACAGCGAGTGACCGCCGCGTGCGCCCTGAACATGCCCAGCGAAACGGCAAACGCTTCCGGTGGGACGACCCACCCTCAGACGGTCATCCGGGCGAGCCGGTGAACTGCCGTTGTGTCGCCATTGCCGTGATTCCGGGTGAGTAAACTGGCAGGGTGAGAAAAATCCTGTTAGGGGCGCTCCTCCTTTCGAGCGGGGCCAATGCGGCCACGGCCTGGGAGTACGCTGAATTGACCGTCATCTCGACCAGCACTCCGCAGATGTACTTCTGGATTTCTCCCGACAAAGAAGGGGTAGGAGCCAGTGCCACGGGAAAAACCCGCGATGAACTGGGCACGAAAGCAAACTGCGGAACGGCCAAGTTGAACAACAACACCGAGTTTTTCAACTGCATTGGCAAACGTGGCTGGGAACTGGTCAACACCAGTACTGAGCAGACGCCACCCACTAAGATGACCACCTACCTGTTCAAACGCAGCAAATAGCCCGTTGCAGCACTGCACACGCCAGCCTCTACCCACCCGGTAGTGTGCTGGCGTCCCGCTGTGTGGCAGGCCCCGGTAACACACGGGCGGATTTTTCTCACACACCTTGACCCCCGCTGACCTGCACAGCGGGGGTCAAGTGTTTCCGCCCATGCCCCAAC
>JAUNHF010000387.1 GCA_030524065.1 Deinococcus sp. | reverse complement strand
GCCCAGCTGCCCACTCACCTCGGCCACCTGCTGGGCGTGGCCCAGGGCGTCGAAATCCTGGGCTTCTACGGCTTCCACCAGCGCGACGGTCAGCTGGCGGGCCCCCTGGCGCCACTCCTCGCGGGCATCAAAAACGGCCAGCAGCGGGGTGACGGCGCTGCCCCAGCGGTTCAGTGCTTCTTGCTGCTGCGCCGGCACCCCCCCGCCCTGAAACTGGTCCAGCACCAGGGCGCCCACATTGCGGCCCTTGTCCACCAGCGGCACCACCACCGTCACCTTGATCTCGTTCATGCCGGCGGCGTCCAGCTGGCGCACCACTTCGGGGGTGTTCATGGAATACAGCTCGCGGGAGCCGTCCGCCAGCAGGCGCGGCCGCATCTGCGCCCAGGGCCCCGACAGGCCCAGACCGACCAGGGATTTGGGGTAGCCGTGCACCGCCGTGACCACGTCCTGCCCCCGGCGCAGCACCGCGTAGCCCTTGACGCTGCCGCCCAGCAGCTGGGCCGCGTGGGCCAGGGCGCCTTCCAGCAACCCTTCCGCGTTGGGCTTGCCCAGCAGGTCGGCCAGCACGCGGGTCGGATCGCTCGGCGCGGAAGCCGGGCTGCGCTCTTCGGGCCGGGGGGCGGCGGCCTCATCCTTTTTCGGTCGGTTGAATCGGAACACAGTGGCCTTAGTATAAGGGCCAATGAGAGGCCCCTACCCCCCTTGTATGAACGCTGGCTCCAGCCCATGACCGGCCAATCGCCCCTTTCGCCCACCGCCGCCACCCAGATGGTCACGGGCGCCGTGCAGGAGGCCTACGCCGAGTACGGCGCCGAAGCGGGCCGCTGGCTGGACGGCTTTACCCGTCAGGGCGGGCAGGTCTTTTGCGGCGCGGGCTGCTTTGGCTGCTGCAACATGCCCATTCGCCTGAGCCTGGCCGAAGCCTTGGTCGTCCGCGACGCCCTGAGCCCCGAGAAGCTGGCGGCGGTGGAGGGGCACGCCCGCCAGGTGATCGCCAACGCCCGCACCGCCCCCGACGAGGACGTGTACGTGCGGCGCCACCGCCTGGACGTGGGGTACTGCCCGCTGCTGGACAAATCCACTGGGCAGTGCAGCGAGTACGCGGCCCGGCCCACCCGCTGCCGCGACACCTTCAGCGCCTTTCCGGCCCGCTACTGCACCGAAGGCTACTGGGAGTCGCTCAGCCCCCGCGACAAGCGCCAGTACGCCCGCGACGTGGCCCGCACGCCCGGCACCGACGGCGAACTGCACTACATCGCTCCCCTAGAACACCTCTCCGAGCCGGTGTGGGACGCGGCGGCTGAGGCAATGGACCGGGCCTTTGGGCTGCAGGTGTGGGGCGACTTCTGGGTGCTGGTGAGCCTGAGTGCGCGCCACGACTTTATGGCCGCCGTAGAAGCGGGAGATGGCCGCGCCGCGCTGAAAGCCGCCAGGGCCGACCAACTCGCGCACCCCATGATCCTGGAAATCGAGTAACCCTGCATTGGGTGATCCTGGACCAAGCAGCGCTCGGCGCTGCGGTACACTCGGCCCCGCGATGAGCGCTGATTCTGCCGCCGAACTGCTGTCTGCCCTGGCCCTGGAGCTGGGCGCGGACGTGGTGGGCTGGGCAGACGCCGAGGTGCCTACCGCAGCGGTGGATGAATACGCGCTCTGGCTGGCCGAGGGCCGGCACGCCCG
>JAUNHF010000386.1 GCA_030524065.1 Deinococcus sp. | reverse complement strand
AGGCCGGGGCGGGCGCTGGCGTCCAAATGCAGCAAAGTCGTCATGGTTTTTCCTCGTGATGGATGAATCAAATGAAGGTGAAAACCCATTTTGAACTTGAGCCATATTGCTGACAAACGGTATATTTTCAGCCGATAAATCATTTTGTCTCATCTATCCATGTCCCGTTTATTGCCTTCGCTCGATGCCCTGGCCGTGTTTGAAGCGGCGGCGCGTCTGGGCAGTTTCAAGGCGGCTGCGGCGGAGCTTTCCGTCAGCGCCACCGCCGTGGCCCGCATCCGCAGCCCCTGGTCGAGCGGGGATGACGCGCTGGGCTTATCGAGGTGGTGTACACCGCCACATCATCACCGACACGCGCCCGCCGTTCACTCCAACCGACTGGCGCTGGTCACAGCTCACGCAGGTAGCACAGCATCCGGTGGTCCGCGCCGGGCTCGATGTTCACGAAACCGTGCCGCTCATAGAACCGGCGGGTGTCGACGTCCACCTCGTCGACGTTGATGTGCAGTTCCCCCGCGCCCCTGGCGACCACTCGCGCCACCGCCTCGAGCAACAGCGTGGTGCCGATGCCCCGGCCCCGCAGGGCAGGCCGCACGTAGAGCTCCTCCAACTGCGCCAGCGGACCGTCGAAGTACGGGCTGGGCCGCAAGGTGAGGAAGGCGAACCCGGTGGGATCGGTGGGCTCCCCGCACAGCAGCACCAGCACGTCATCGCGGGCCAGCAACGTGGCGAACCGGCGGGTCAGGTCGTCCACCTCGGGGACCGGGGAGTCGAACTCGGTGTTGAAGTCGTGCAGCAGACCAGCGACGACGGGGGCGTCGGGCGGTTGCGCCTGCCACACCAGGTCTGAAGTCACAGCGTCCAGCCTGCCGGCGATAGACATATTTCTCCGATTTTTCGTCGTAAGCACCATACGTGTCTCTCTTTTAGCATTGCCGGAAAGCCTATTTTTATACTTCACCTGGCCAGCAAACTCCATAGGCTGCCCGTTTTAAAACATCCATTGAGCCTCACCCAGCCAGTGCGGCGGAACCGCATGGCTTCGAAATTTATCTTTTATGAGAAAAACTTTCCATATCCCCCTGCTGCTGGTCGCCGCCTTGGGCAGCGCCTGTACGGCCACGCCGCCAGCCTCGCCATCCGCTGCGCCCGCCTTGGACGTGCGCGGGTAACACTATCGGTCACGCCCGATTTCGCCGGGCAATGGCTGGTACCCAAGCTGGCGGCCTTTCAGGTAGCCTGCCCGGATATAGATTTGCACACGGGCGCCGCCGACCTGGCGGTGCGCTATGGCAGCGGCCCCTGGCCCGGCGTGCAGGCTGAGGCGCTGTTTCAGGAATGCTTTGCCCCCGTGGCCGCGCCGTGGCTGAAAAAACGCCTGCCCGCTGACGCCACGCAATGGCCGCTGATTCATCTTGACTGGCGCTGGCCCGCACAACAAGCGCTGGACTGGGCCGCTTGGGCGCGTGCAGCAAAGCTGCCGCCGCAATCCATGCAAACCGGCGCGCACTATTCTGACGGCACCCATGCCCTGCAAGCGGCACTGGCCGGGCAAGGCGTCGCCCTGCTCGGCCTGCCGCTGCTGCGCGAAGAGCTGCGCCTGAACCTGCTGGAGGTGGTGTGCGAACCACACCTGCCGGGGCAGTTTTACCACGTCTGCACCCCCGCCAAACGCCCGCCCAGCA
>JAUNHF010000385.1:501-1689 GCA_030524065.1 Deinococcus sp. | reverse complement strand
GTGAGTCGGGGGTGTTCGCTTTTGAATCACAGAATCCTCTAAAATTGTGGAGGCCAAAAACCCGCACTGACTAGAGCGCAGATCAGCAGGCGTGAAAGTCCTCCATCTCCTGTGCGGTCCTGAAAACCGGCACGTCATCTCTCAGCGTAGTCGGGTTGTACAGCCCCAGGCGCTAGGCCACCTGCACCATCGCGTTACCGAACGGGGACTCGTCGCGGCTGGCCCCACGCAGGAGGGTCAGCGCCCCGGCGCACATGGATTGCTCGGCCTGGGGGCGCTCCAAGGTCTTGTGACAAGTGAAGGTCTGGTCACCGCGTAGCACGGCGTGGGTGATCTCGGCAGCCCGCTCGCGCCCCAGCCAGCCGCGCTGCTCAGGCCGGTCCGAGCGAAAGGGGCAGTTGTCGCAGGGGCGGGTCAGGTTGAACTTCATGGTTGCGTCGTAGCTTCCGTGGTTACGACGTTGGTGTGTGATTCCTGTTCGCTGACAGCGCTGCGCCTAGGCGGGTACTTGGCCTGGGGCCACTGCTCACGCGGAGCGCGGCCCCGGAATTCCTCCCGCTCCTCTGGGGTGGCAGCGACCAGCGTGGGCACCCAGCCGCCGTATATGCCAGGCTGGCGCGCAACCCGCACCACCTCCTGGTCCGTGCAGCGGCAGAAGTAGAGGTCGCGGGGCGTCAGGGAGCCAACACGCATGGTGTGCTGGCAGCCCGCATGGGGGCAGGGGAGATCAGCCACGGTGGTCACCTGCCCCTGCCTCGGCAAGAGCCTCCCTGATCAGTGCGGTGCGGTACTCCGGCCAAACCCGGTAGCCCGCTTGCTGGGCCAGGGCATTGAGACAGGTGACGTACCGTATTGGCGTCAAATCCTGCTCGGCCAGGGTCTGCAACATCTCCCTGGCACGGGCTTTGACAGTGCGGACGCTCTCGGGCTCGCGTTCGGGGTGGGCCGTCATATTCCAGCTCCGGCCAGGGCGCGAAGGCGGGCCTCTAGGTCGCCCGCGCATTCGTCAAACGCGCCGCTCTCCTGCGTGTTGCCGCGTGCATGGGAAAAAATCGCCTCCTGCCGCCAGTCGGCAATCAGTGACTCCAGCACCTCCCGCACCTCGGCAGGCAGCGCCGAGGCCGGGGCTTCGCTTAACACTTGAGGCGTACTGAATCCGGCAGCGGGGTGCGAGTGTAAATCAGGCTG
>JAUNHF010000385.1:0-491 GCA_030524065.1 Deinococcus sp. | reverse complement strand
TTTTTCAGGATGAGCGAACTTGAGGTCCTTGAGTCGGACCAGTTCGACCAGGGCTTCGCGCACTTCAGCCGCTGGGGCCTGGGCCTTCAGGCGACGAATCTCTGCCAGCGCCCGCTGATAGGACGCCTCCCCGCCGTCGCTCTGGATGGGCAGCACCTCACAAAACAGCTCCAGCTCCAGCTCGCGGCGCAGGCCGATGCGCCGGGTGGCCGCAGTCTCCAGGTTATCGAGGCGGGTATGGAGAGCGTCCAGCTCGGCCTGGGTGATGATGGCTATAGGCTCTTCGGGGGAGATTTTAGAGGACATATTCGACTCCTTGTTTGGGTGGCTTTTTGAATTGGGCTGCATTGCACGGCTCATCGCTCCAGCGCCAGCGCAGGCACAGCTCGCAGCGGCTCTGCTTCCAGCCCGCTTTCAGACGCTGCTCTGCCTGATACGCGGCGGCGGGGTAGTAGCCGGGCAATGCGCTCCGGACTGTGCAGCCCACCTGA
>JAUNHF010000384.1 GCA_030524065.1 Deinococcus sp. | reverse complement strand
GTCCCACCGCCCCGCTTCACCCTTGCCTGACGGCAAGCAGCAGCGGCATGACCAAACGACTGAGAGCCGAAATCGCCTTCCTGATCGCCTTCGCCCTGCTGCTGATCACGGCTGGCCAGCAGCCTGCTGAGGCCAGAGCGGTGCAGAGCGCTCAGCGCAGCCAGGGTGCTCTGGCCCTGCCCACCACCTTCACCGTGTACGGCACCGTCATTCAGGTGCGCGAGGGCCGCGTGCCGGGCGGGCAGGCAGGCGTGGCTGAGCAGTTCCTGAACATCTGCCGCGTGACCGTACAGGACGCCGCCGACCGATTCACGGTGCTGCACGAAGTCGGGCACTGCGTAGACGACGGGATGCGCGTGCCTGAACTGAATGCCTACGCCTGCCGGGTCAGGCTGTACGCCTGCCAGCCGGACGAGGGGGCCGCCGACCTCTATGCGCTGGGCTGGATGCTCACCTACGGCCCCGACCTGCGGCCCCTGCTGGGACTGGAAGTGGACCGCCCGGCGCTCAGCGCAGCCCAGGCCCGCGCACGGGTGGCCGCGCTGCTGGCGAACTGGCACAGTAGACCGTGACGTGGCCCAACACGGGGCAGACCCGCTCTGCCCTCTTCTTTGACACCCCCCAAGGAGAACACCGATGACCAGATACCAACGCACCAATTTCGACCACCTCACCCCTGAGCAGCGGCAATCCGAACCCAGCAGCGCCGCCTCGCTGCTGTGGCACCTTGGCTCCGGTCTGGGGCAGAGCTGCTTGAAAGGCAGTGTCTTCAGCCGCGAAGACCTCTACCAGACGGCGCAGGCACACAACCAACACTTCGGCGACCCCCCATAGCCGAAGAGGAGTTCGCCCAGGGCGTGGCCGAACTGCTGGAATGCGGCTGGTTCACCGAAAGCCCGCGCATCTTCTTTGAAGCCCTGCCACTCAGTGACGGCCACGTCAAGCTGCACGTCGATGGACAACTTCTCGAAGGGCCACAGGAGCATTTCCGCAACCTCGCCCGCGCGCTGCTGAATCCGCAGGAATTTCACCGCACACTGCCGTTCGCGGTTCACCGCCTGAGCGCCCTAGGCGGCGGCGGGGTAATGCTCGACATCCAGGGCTTTCGCACCGACCTCAGCGGACAAGAAGCGCAGGAACTTGGCGAAGGCCTGCAGAGCATCGTCTCTGGCCTGCCCCAGCGCCCCGGCATCTACCTTGCCAGCGGGCAACTGGTTCCTGACGACAGCGAAGATATCGAATACCACATTGGGGCCTTTGACACCATCGAGCAGGCCAAAGCCACCTGCACCCGGCACGCCCGCGAGCAGTTCGGGCAGGTCAGCGGCGAACCGGAGGACACGCCTGTGGATCAAGACAGTCAACTTGACCTGGACTTCGCGGCCAGCGAACACACGTCCAATGTCTGGACCGCCGACGATGGCGGGCATCTGCACTACACCATTGCGTACTTCGAACTGAACGCCCGCTACGCCTAAAGGCCCCTGTAGACCCTTGCGGCAAAAAGCGCCGCGAGGGAGAAGCGGCGGAGGTTACTTATGAAAAAAGTCAGTCTGATTCTCCTGAGCGCCCTGGTGCTCTCTTCCCTGCACACCCCAGCGCTGGCCAGCTCCACGCCTATAGGCAGCTACCCGCCCATTCCGGCGCTGCCGCCGCTGGCACTGCAAGACTTATTGCCACCGCAGCCGCTGAA
>JAUNHF010000383.1 GCA_030524065.1 Deinococcus sp. | reverse complement strand
CGCGTGGTCCGGCGCCGACCCCGGCGGTCTGGAAGCGCTGCGAACCGCCATGCTGGTGTCGGCGGCGCTGCAACTGCTGGGGGCACTGCCTACCCTGGGCCTGCACCCCAGCGGCAAGCCTGCCCAGCCGGGCCGCAGCGGTGCCCTGAGCATTCAGGACAAGCCCGCCATGTTCCGGCTGGTGCTGCCTACCGTCTTTGTGGGCCTGGGTGCCGGGGCCACCATCCCCTTCCTGAATGTGTATATCGAGGGCCGCTTTGGTGTCAGCTACGCCAGCTTGGGCACCCTGTTCGCCTGGACCAGTCTGGCGACCGCCATCACCGTGCTGATTCAGCCCTGGCTGGTGCGGCGGCTGGGGCAGCTGGGGGCCGTGCTGGCGGTCCAGGCTGCCAGCTTGCCGTTTCTGGTCCTGCTGGGCTTCGCGCCTTACCTGTGGATGGTCACGCTGGCACTGTTTATGCGCGGCGCCCTGATGAACGCCACCGGGCCGGTGTATTCGTCCTACGCCATGTCGGTGCTGCCCGAAGCGGACCGGCCGATGTACTCGGCCACCAACACCATTCTCTGGAGCGGCAGTTGGGCGCTGGCAAGCCTTGGCTCTGGGGCGCTGCGGGCCGCCGGGTGGTTCGATTTCAGCACCAGCTTCAATGTCCTGTTCGCCTTTACCCTGTTGATGTACCTGGCGAACACCGCCGCGATCTACCTGGGGGTCTACCTGCCTGACCGGCGCGGCGAGCTGCGTGTGGCCGCGCAGAGCGATCACCGCCTGTCTTGACATCCCGGCAGCACGCAGGGGCCGAATTTGCCGTGACCAGACGGACTTTCCCGCTGGGGGCCGGCGGACCCGGCAGGCAGATGCACTAGACTGAGGCATGACCGACCCTGCCCAGCCCACCGCACCCACTGCCCCAGAAAGTGCCCGCGCAGACCGCGCCGGCGAAACCTCGCCTACGCCGCAGCATTCACTGGACCGGCTGTTCGAGATTCAGGACCTGGACCTGCAGCTGGACGGCCTCAGCGCCCGTGAGGCCGAGTTGCCTGGAGAACTGGTGGACCTGCGCCGTGAGATGGACGACCTGAACAACCGCCTGGAAGACACCGAAATGGTGCTGGAGCGTATCGAAGCCCAGACCCGCCGCATGGACCTGGACCTCAAATCCACCCGCGAGCAGATGGAGCGCACCCGCGCCGAGCAGGATAAAAACGCCTTTGACGCCCGTGCCCAGGCGCAGTACGGCAGCCGCCTGCAACAGCTGAGCGAGCGCGCCGAGGAGATGGAAGAGGACCTTGCGCCACTGCGTGAGCGCGAGAGCCAACTGCTGGCCCAGTCCAGGGACCTGCGTGCCCAACACCGCGCCCTGCGCCCCCGCCTGAGCGAGCTGGAAGAGGCCGATGAGCGGCGTGTGGCGGACCTGCGCGCTTCGGGCCAGGACATGCGTGAGCGCCGCGAAGCCCTGCTGGGCCGCATTGATTCCCGCACCGCACGCGAGTACGACGCCATTCGCCGCTCCAAGGGGGGCGTGGGCGTGGCGACCCTCACAGCAGGCCGCTGCTCGGCGTGCAATGTCAGCCTGCCAGTCAATATTCAGCAGCGCGTCTCGGCCGGGCAGGTGCCGCCGGTCAAGTGCCCCTCGTGCGGCCGCTTCTTGCTGAGCCAAGCAGAGCACTAAAGCCTGGCCGCGCCGGGGCCTGAGC
>JAUNHF010000022.1 GCA_030524065.1 Deinococcus sp. | reverse complement strand
GAGGTGCCAATGCTCAGGTCCCGGTCGGCCAGCGCCTCGGCCAGCGTGGCGTACACAGGAGCGCGTTCCAGCAACTCTTCGGCGTGTACGGCAAAAGCGCGGGCTTCTTTGCTCAGGTGGTCACAGCGCGGAGCCACTAGGCGCAGGTCGCTGGCCCCCATGTTCAGCATGGCGCGGGCCGCCGAGCCAATGTTGCCGGGCGTCTTGGGCGACACCAGCACCACGGCGAGGTCAGAAGCGTGCGAAAGGTCAGACTGGAGAGAGGCGGGACGGGTCACGGGAGGGATGTTAGCGCCTGGGGGCGAGGATGGGCGGGGCGCTCAACCCTTTTTCGCCGCCAGCACGAACGGCACGAACCGCGCCAGCTTGGGCGCCCGGCCCCAGCGCGAGCGGTCCGAGGCGATGCGCCAGATGAACTCCACGCCGGCCCTGCGGGTCCACTCCGGGGCCAGCTCGGCCGCGCCAGCCAGCACGTCCAGCGTGCCGCCGCAGCCCACCGCCACAGGTACGTTCATCTCGGTGCGGAACGCTTCGTTGAACTTTTCCTGGCGGCCTCCGCCCATGCCGGTCAGCAGCAGGTGTGGCCGGGCTTCACGGATCAGCGCGGCGATTTCGGCGTCCTGCTGCGGCTTAAAGTAGCCGTGATGGTGCCCCGCAATCTGAATGCCGTAATCGTGCAGGGCATTCTGCGCGGCCCGCTCGGCCACGCCCGCTTCGCCGTTCGCGCCGGGTTTGCCGCCCAGAAAAAAGACCCGCAGGTCCGCGCCGTGCTGCCGCATCAGCCCCTGCGCGATGTCCACCCCGGGAGCGCGGGGCAGCTCGCGCCCCAGCAGTTGCCGCGCCGCCCAGACGATGCCCACACCGTCGGCCGTGACCAGGTCGGCGGCCTGCATGACCCGCACAAAGTCGGGGTCCGTGCGGCTGTCCATCACAAATTCGGGGTTGAGGGTGACCACGGTATGCGGCGTAGGCGCAGGGGCGAACATCCAGCCGCCGAGGATGTCCAGCGTCTCCGGCAGGCTGGGCGCGTCCAGCGGGAGGTCAAAGAGGCGGAGGCGTTCGGGGCGGGCAGCGGGGTCGGTCACGCCCCCCAGTCTAGCGAAGCGCCCCTCAGCTCACTCGCCCTGAAGTGTCAGCGTCAGGGTACGCGCCCCACCCCGGTCGCGGTGCTCGCACAGATACACGCCCTGCCACCTGCCCAGGTGCAGCCGGCCGGCCCGCACCGGCAAGGTCAGCGAAGGCTCCAGCAGCGCCGCCTTGAGGTGGGCGGGCATGTCGTCGGGGCCTTCGTCGGTGTGGGTGTAGTGGGGGTAGCTTTCGGGCACCAGGTCACTGAAAAATCGCTCAAAGTCGCGCCGCACATCCGGGCTGGCGTTCTCGTTCAGGCACAGGCTGGCGCTGGTGTGCCGAATAAATACGTGCAGCAGCCCCACGTTCAGTCCGCGCAGTTCGGGCAGCGCCGCTTCTATCTCGCGGGTGATCAGGTGAAAGCCGCGTGGGTACGGTTTCAGGGTCAGGTCGGTCTGGTGCCACATGGCCGGCAGTCTAGCGGTGGGCCAGGCAGGGACGGCCAAGCAGATGCGGCCAAGCAGGGGCAGCAGGGATGGCCGGGGCACGGGCCGCCGCCGCAGAAGTAGATTGGATGGGGGGGGCACACATCTCACCGCCGCAGGGCAAAAAGGAGCAGATATGCGCTTAGAAGGCAAAGTCGCCGTCATTACTGGAGCCGCTTCCGGCATGGGCCGCGCCATGACCGAACTGTTTGCCGCCGAGGGAGCCAGGGTGGTCGCCGCCGACTGGAACGGCGAACTCCTGCAGGAAGTGGTCTCATCGCTAACCGGCGCCGGGCACAGCGTCACCGCTTCGCAGGGGGATATTTCTGACCAGGCCACCGCAGCGGGGCTGCCGGACTTGGCCGTGCAGCAGTACGGCCGCCTGGACGTGCTGGTGAACAATGCCGGCGTGATGGACTACATGGCCGGCGTGGGCGACCTGAGCGACGATGTCTGGCAGCGCGTGATGGGCATCAACCTCAACGGTCCGATGTACACCATGCGCCGCGCCGTGCAGGTGATGACCGAGCAAGAGGGCGGCGGCAGCATCAACATCGGCTCTACCGCCAGCCTCAGCGGCGGCGCGGCGGGCGCGGCCTACACCGCCTCCAAGCATGGCCTGCGCGGCCTGACCGTGAACACGGCCTGGCAGTACGCCGAGCGCGGGATTCGCTGCAACCTGATCGCACCGGGCGGCACCGTCACCAACATTTCCCAGAGCATGCCGCAGGACAAAGTGGACATGATCGGCGCAGGCCGGGCCATGGCTTTTTCTGGCCTGATGCAGCGCTACGGCCAGCCGCAGGACATCGCGCAGCTCGCGCTGTTCCTGGCCTCCGACGACGCCAAGATGATCAACGGCGCCCTGATTCCAGTGGACGGCGGCTGGATGGCGCTGTATCTGGATAGCAGTGCAACTGGATGACGCTGTAAGGGGGATGGGCGCCTGGGTCGCCCCAGCCTGAGCCATTCAGGCCCCCATCCCCCTGTCACGCCGCTCCGTTTACTCCGGTTGCGCCGCCGTCTGCGTCGCCTGAATCGCCGTCAGGGCAATCGTGTACACGATGTCGTCCACCAGCGCTCCACGCGAGAGGTCGTTCACCGGCTTGTTCAGGCCCTGAAGCATCGGCCCCACCGCCACCACCCCCGCCGAGCGCTGCACGGCCTTGTAGGTGGTGTTGCCGGTGTTCAGGTCGGGAAAGACAAACACGGTGGCCTGCCCCGCCACCGGCGAGTCGGGCGCTTTGCTCTTCCCCACGCTGGGCACGCTGGCCGCGTCGTATTGCAGCGGCCCATCCACGGTCAAGTCCGGGCGGCGCTGGCGCACCAGCTCGGTGGCCTGCTTGACTTTTTCCACGTCCTCGCCACTGCCGGAAGTGCCGGTGGAATACGAAATCATCGCTATGCGCGGCGTAATGCCAAAAGCGGCGGCGCTGTCGGCCGACTGAATGGCAATCTGCGCCAGCTCCTCGGCGTCTGGGTTGGGGTTGATGGCGGCGTCACCGTACACCAGCACCTGCTCGGGCATCAGCATGAAAAAGACGCTGCTCACCAGGCTGCTGCCCGGCGCGGTCTTGATCAGTTGCAGGGCGGGGCGCACCGTGTTGGCGGTGGTGTGCACGGCGCCCGACACCAGGCCGTCCACATCGCCCTGGGCCAGCATCATGGTGCCCAGCACCACGGTGTCTTCCAGCTGCGCCAGCGCCTGCTCGGGGGTCAGGCCCTTGCTGCGGCGCAGCTCGACCATCGCGTCTACATAGTCCCCGCGAATACTGGCCGGGTCCACGATTTCCAGCCCTTCGGGAATGCTCAGGCCCTGGCTTTCGGCCACCTGCCGCACGCGGCTTTCTTCAGCCAGCAGCACCGGGCGGGCAATGCCTTTTTCCACGCAGCGAATGGCGGCGTTCACAGTGCGCGGCTCGTCGCCCTCGGGCAGCACGATGCGCTTGCCCGCCGCCTGCGCCTTTTGGATCAGCTCGAAGCGGAAGGCGCTGGGCGGCAACCGCCGCTCCCGGCCGGAGCGCACATTCAGCCGGCCCACCAGCTGCGCGGTGTCCAGGCGGTCGGCGGTAAAGTCCAGCGCTTTTTCCATGCGCTCTAGGTCATCGTGCGGCACTTTGTTGCTCATCTCGACCAATCGGGTGGTCGTCTCAAAGGAGTTGGTGGGCACCCGCAGCACCGGCAGCGAACTGGTGAGCGCAGCGCGGCACAGCTGCTGGATAGACGGCACCGGGGCCACCCCGCTGGTCAGCAGCAGCCCGGCCAGCGGCACCCCGCTCAGGTGCGTCAGGCTGGTTGCCATCACCACGTCCTCGCGGTCGCCGGGGGTCAGAATCAGGGCGCCGGGGGCAAACAGGTTCTGTTCGGCCATGCCCGGCACACCCCGCGCCGTCACCACAAAGCGGCGGATGCGCCGGGTGTCCATCTCGCCCGCATTGATAACTTCGGCGTTCAGGTAGCGGGCGATGTCGGCGGTGCGGACCGCGTTCAGCTCCGGGTTCTCGGTGATCACGCCCAGCAGCGGCAGCTCGCCGCCCGCCAGAATGCGCGAGTGCTGGCGCAGCCCCGCCAGCAGCCCGCCAAAGTCGAAGCGTTCGGGAGCAAAGTTCAGTACGTAGCCGGCCAGCCCCGAGCCATCGGAGCGGCGGTAATTTTGCGCGGCAATTTCCAGCTCGTCGGCCAGGGACGCGGGCGTGCTGCCGCGCAGGTCGGACACCAGCACCACTTCGGCCTCCATGTTGCGGGCCAGGTCAGCGTTCAGGTGGGTGGCGTAGGAGTTGCGCTCATTCAGCGCCAGGCCCTCGACCACCAGCACGTCCAGCTCGCCCATGCCGTGCGCCAGCGCGATCACTTCTTCCATCAGTTCATCGCCCTCACCGACCGACAGCTGCTGCTCGGCGCGGGCCAGGCTGATGGGGTCAGGCGTGCGGGTGGAGCCGCTCAGACTGCGGGCAAAGTGCACGCTGGCGCTCACCCCCTCGCCGTGGGACTGCGCGATGGGCTTGAGAAACCCGGCCCGCAGGCCCTGGCGCTCCAGCGCCCGCGTGAGGCCCAGGGCCACGGTAGACAGGCCGACTCGGTTCTGGGTGGGGGCAACAAAGAATGTTTTCATGGGTCTGGCTCCTCCGGTAAGGGGAATGCAAAAGGGTGTGTTGGGGGGACCGTGCTGGCGGCGGGGGCGGCCAAATGCTGAGACTTACTCTGCCCGCGGGAGCAGTTCCGCCGTCTGCCGGGCGATCATCAGTTCCTCATTGGTGGTCACGACCAGAGCTTTGACCCAGCCCTCGCCCGAAATCACGCCCTGCTTACCGCGCACGGTGCTTTCGTTGGCCCGCTCATCTGGGACCAGGCCCAGGCTGCCCAGGCGTTCCATCACCAGGGCGCGAATGTGGCTGCTGTTCTCCCCAATGCCGCCGGTAAAGACCAGCGCGTCCCAGCGGTGCAGGCCCACCGCGTAGCTGGCAATGGTCTGAGCCAATCGGTACACGAACTTGTCTATGGCGAGCTGCGCTCCGGCGTGGCCCCGCTGCGCCGCCGCTTCCAGCTCGCGCATGTCGTTGCTCAGGCCACTCAGGCCCAGCAGGCCGCTCTCCTTGTTCAGGGCGCCCGTCACTTCGGCCACGGTCATGCCCGCCTCGCGCACCATGAATTCGACCAAGCTGGGGTCCACATTGCCCGAGCGGGTGCCCATCACCAGGCCTTCCAGCGGGGTCATGCCCATGCTGGTGTCACGGCTTTTGCCGTCTTGCACCGAGGTCACCGAGCAGCCGTTGCCCAGGTGCGCCACGATAAGGCCGTGGCGGCCGGGATTCAGCCCCAGCAGCCGCACCGCCTGGCCTGCCACGTACTGGTGGCTGGTGCCGTGAAACCCGTAGCGCCGCACGCCGTATTTCGTGTACCACTCCTCCGGTACGGCGTAGCGGTAAGCCACCGGGCGCATGGTCTGGTGAAAGGCCGTGTCGAACACAGCCACATGCGGCAGCTCCGGAAAAGCGGCGCGGGCTGCCTCGATGCCTGCGAGGTTGGCCGGGTTGTGCAGCGGGGCGAGTGGAATGCAGGCGCGGATGACGTCCTCCACTTCGGGGGTGATGAGTGCAGGAGCATTAAAGTTCTCGCCGCCGTGGACGACCCGGTGCCCCACCGCCGCCACGTCGCCGCGCAGGCCCAGAGTGTCCAGCTCGGCCAGGACGCGGGCCACCGCCTGCGCGTGTGCCCCGCCCCCGAGCGACTCCTCACTGCGCTCGCGCTCGCCGCCGGCAAAGCGGTCCAGGCGAATGCTGGCCCCCGCCTGCCCCAGCCGCTCGGCCAGCCCCGAGAGCCGCACGTCCCCGCTGACCGGGTCCAGCAGGGCAAACTTGAGCGAACTGGAACCGCTGTTCAGGACAAGAATCTGCATATGGGTCCATTGTAAAGAGGTCCGTCAGCGGGCGCGAAGGCAGATGCCCAGGAACGGTGGGCCAGGGCGCAGAGCCGCGCAGCTTTGCGCTGCTACGCTCTGTTATCTCAGGCGCGTGACCCGGCGCACGTCCTCGTCGCCGGGCACATGCTCTAGCCGCAGCAGCGTGGCCTGTGGGTAGTCGGCGTACAGCGCCTGCCCCCACTCGATCACGCTCAGGCGGCTGTCCTGGGTCAACTCGTCCAGCCCCATGTCGTACAGCTCGCCGGGGTGCTGCACCCGGTAGGCGTCCACATGCAGCAGCTGGCCGCCGGGCGTGGGGTAGGGCTGCATCAGCGCGTAGGTGGGGCTGGACACGGTGCCGGTGAACCCCAGCCGCCGCGCAATCCCCTGGGTCAGACTGGTCTTGCCGGCCCCCAGTTCGCCTTCCAAAAACAGCACGCCGCCTGCGGGCAAGTGGTCCAGCAGCGCCGCCCCGAACGCCTGCTGCTCGTCCAGGCCGCGCAACAAGGCACTCTGGCCCGGGCGCAGCATCTGCCCGGCCCACTGAGACGCTTCTGCCCCCTCACCCATCCCCTCACCCTTCAGGGAAGCGGAATCATCCATCAGTTGAGCACCCGTCCCCCGCCCCCCTGCATCAGCTCGGCGGCGCGGTCCCGGTGGGCCTGCAAGGTGGCCTGCCACTCATCGCCCTCAGAGGTGTATTCCAGGGCCTGCTGGGCATGGGAATACACCTGCGCCGGCTCGCGGAAGCCCTGCTGCGCCAGGATGTCGGCTGTCATCTGGTGGCCGATCAGCCAGTCGCGGCTGCCCTCGGGCGAAGCCCCGATCACCCGCTCAAAGTGGGCCAGGGCGTCGTCCAGGTGGTAATACTCCAGCGCCACATTGCCCAGCACCAGGCTGGCCGGCACCACCGCGCCCTGGCGCAGCGCCTGCTCGGCGCCGGCCTGGGCCTGGGCCAGCTGGCCTAGGCGGTAGTCGCACTCGGCCAGGTCAGCCAGAATCTCGGCCTGAAAGGGATAGTCCGGCTCGCGGGCGATGGTTTCCAACATCTCCTGCGCTTCCAGCGGGCGGTCCAGGTCCAGCAGCGCCACCGCCAGTTCGTGCTGCGCGTAGGGCCGGTCGCCGTGCTGCGCCAGCTCTACCGCCCGCCCGAACGCCGCCAGCGCCTCTTCAGAGCGGCCCAGGGCATTGAGCGCCTGGCCCTGCACCAGCGCCACGCCGTAGCTGGGATCGCCGTGCCCGGCTTCCAGCCCCGCCGCCGCCTCAATTTCGGTCAGGGCAGTGTCGGCGTGGCCCAGGGCCAGCTGCACCTGCGCCTGAAGGTAATGCCAGGTGGACAGGTTCAGCGCTTCCTGCGGGTCGCTGATCTGCGCTGAGTACAGGGGGCGGGCTTCGGCCAGCGCCTGCCCCGCCGCTTCCAGCTGGCCCTGCGCCAGCCGCAGGGCCGCGCCCTCTTGGAGCATCACGGCGCGGTCGGGGCCGCGTGCCCCGGCGGCCGCCTGCGCAAACAGGTCAGCGGCCTGCGCACTGTTGCCCAGGCCCTCGTGCGCCTCGGCCTGTAGCGCGGCGGCCCGCCAGCTCAGGTGGGCGGGCAGTTCGGCGGGGTCCAGCTTCAGCGTGACCCCTTCGCTCAGGCGGCCGGCCAGCACCAGCGCGCTCAGGGCATGAAAGCGGGCCAGCGGATCGGGGGCCGCGCAGGCTTCAGGCGGGGGCGGCGCGGCCTGCGGTCCCTGGGCGCGGGCCGCCGCCTCGGCGCTCAGGGCGAGAAACAGCGCGTCCGCGCTCAGGGCCGGGTCCAGCCGGCGGGCTTCTGAGAGGCTGAGAGTCAATTCTTCTGCGGCTAGCTCCCCGTACAGGGCGTGCAGGGACCCAGCCAGCAGAGCGTAGCGGGCCTGCTCGGCCGGGGCCGAAAGCAGGGTGCCAGCTTGCAGCAGGGCAAACGCCTGCTCGAAGTCTCCCTCCGCCAGGGCTTCGCAGGCCAGCGGCCAGAATGTTGCGGCGTCGGTCATTGCCGCCTAGCATAGCGCCTGCACGCCGCTCGGCCGCACCAGGGAGCAAGTCAAAATCCAGCGGCAGGCGGGCAGGAGTGGGCCTGGCCTTCCCCTTTTTTCCTGCGTTCAGCCCTTGCCCAACAGCTCCAGCAGCCGCAGATACGCCGCTGCCGTCACTTCTACGTCGCCCAGCGAGCGGTGACGGCCACCTTCGCTAAAACTCAGGCCCAGCCGCCCGGCCAGCGAGTCGAGGTTGTGCCTGCGCTCACGCGGGAAGGCGCGGCGCGACAGCTGCACGGTGCAGATTTCCTGCCGGGGCGCCCAGGTCAGGCCGCAGCGCCCGGCGGCGGCCCGCATAAAGCCCGAATCGAACCCGATGTTGTGCGCCACCAGCGGCGCGTCACCGGCCCAGTCCAGAAACTCGGGCAGCACCTGCGCGATGCTGGGCGCCGCCGCCACCATATCGTTGCTGATGCCGTGAATCCGCTCGGCACGCCAAGGAATCGCCACGCTTTCACCCAGGCTGTTCTGGGGGCGCACCAGCGTCTGGTAAGGGTCTTCGCTCACTACGCGCCCGCCGCGAATTCGCAGGGCGCCTATCTCTACAATGCCGTCCCGCTCAGGAGACAGGCCGGTCGTTTCCAGGTCGAAGACAACAGCGTCTCCACCCCACTTGGTATCTGGCACCCCCTCAGCTTAGCCGCATTCCGGCCCCAGATTCAGGGATAGGCGGCCCTAGCGCAGCACTCCCAGCAGCAAGTGCGCCGCAGTGGCCCACATCATCAGCCCCACCAGCACGTCCACCGCCTGCCAGGGCCGCACCGAGCGCATCTGAGAGGCCAGGCCCCGCGCCGCCCCGGCCAGCCCAAAAAACCACACCCACGAAGCCGCGACCACCCCGGTCAAAAACAGTCCCGGCTGCGCGGCCGAGGCGCTGGCTCCGCCCACCAGCACGAAGGTGTCCAGCAGGGCGTGCGGGTTCAGAAAGGAGAACGCGGCCGCCCGCGCAGCGATGTCCCCTGGCCTGAGCGCCGCCGGCCCGCCCAGCTCCGGCGGCTGCGGACGCCGGGCCGAGCGAAACGCCTGTGCGCCGTACCACAGCAAAAAGGCTGCGCCTGCCAGCGTGCCCAGCGTCACCAGTTCTGGGCGAGCGGCCAGCAGTCGGCCCACCCCCAGCACGCCCAGGGTCATCAGGACCGTGTCGCTCAGGGCGCAGGTCAGGGCGGCCAGTAGGGCGTATTCGCGCCGCAGCCCCTGGCGAATCACAAAGGCATTTTGCGGGCCAATCGCCATAATCAGCCCCAGGCCCAGCACAAAGGCAGACAGAACATCACTCACCCTGGCAGCGTAACAGTCCCGGCTGGGCGCCAGAACCTACAATGCAGGGATGCCGCTCGTTTCTCGCCCGGCTCCGGTGGGGCAGCCCAAGCCCAGGCGCTCCTGGTACGCCCGGCTGCAACCACCGCAGCTGATTGCCCTGGCGTACTTCGCCGGGATTCTGCTGGCGACCGCCGCGCTGCACCTGCCCGGCGTGGTGCGCCCGGAAGCCGAAATGACCAGCGTAGACTTGCTGTTTACCGCCACCAGCGCGCTGACCATCACCGGGCTGGTGGTGGCCGATACCGGCGAGACCTTTACCCGCTACGGCCAGGTCATCCTGATGGTGTTGTTTTTGCTGGGGGGGCTGGGCATCCTCTCGTTCGGCACGCTGTTTGCCTTTCTGACCGGGAGGCGGGTCAACTTTTCCCAGCGCCAGCACCTTCAGGCACAGATCAGCAGCCTGGACACCGGCAGCGTGGTGCGGCTACTGCGGACCATCTTTGCTTACGCTCTGGGCCTGCAACTGGTCGGCGCCGCGCTGCTGACCCTGCGCTTCGTGCCGCAGTTCGGGCTGAGCGAGGGGCTGTTTCAGGCCGCTTTTCACTCGGTCAGCGCGTTCAACAACGCCGGCTTCGTGGTGGTGCCGGGCGGGATGCCGCAGTATGTCAGCGACCCGCTGGTCAGCCTGACCCTCTCGGCGCTGGTCATTCTGGGGGCACTGGGCTTTATCGTGCAGTTCAACGTGGTGAACTGGGTGCAGCGTCCGCGTGAGCACCGGCTGACCGTGTACTCGCTGCTGACCCTCTTTACCACCGCCGCTTTGCTGCTCACCGGCTTTCTCGCTGTCCTGCTGCTGGAATCGGGCAACCACGCCACGCTGGAGCCGCTGCCCTGGCATGGCCGGCTCCTGGCTGCCTTTTTTCAGAGCATGACCCCCCGTTCGGGCGGGTTCAGCACGGTGGATATCGAGAGTATGCGCAGCGCCACCCTGATGGTGCTGATCGTCCTGATGTACATTGGCGGGGGCAGCGGCTCTACAGGCGGCGGCATCAAGACCTCCACCTTCGCCATCCTGGCCGGGTCGGCCTGGAACATGGTGCTGGGACGCGGCGAGCTGATCGCGTTTGGGCGGCGGGTAGAAAAGGACAACGTGGTGCGGGCCACCACCGTCGCCATGCTGTACACCCTGATGGTCATGACCGCCTTTTTTCTGATGCTGCTGACCAACCCGCACATGGACTTTACGCACCTGCTGTTCGAGACGGTCAGCGCCGCCGCCACGGTGGGCCTGAGCCTGAACACCACCCCCCACATCAACGACGCGGGACTGATCATTCTCAGTGTGCTGATGTACCTGGGCCGCATCGGGCCTCTTACCTTCGCGGTGGCCTTTAGCCTGCGCGGCCAGCGGCAGCGGGGCGTGCGCTATCCCGCCGAGCGCGACATTCTGGTGGGCTAGGCCGAGCTCAGCAGCAACGGGGCCAGCCCCTGCCGCGCCGCTGGTCCATTTCCTTTAGCCACGCTGATCTGGCGTCAGGATGACCTGGTACAGGTAGCGGGCGGGGCCGCCCAGCTGGCCGTATTTTTCCAGCACGGCTTCCAGTTCACGGGCCATCTCCTGGGCCTGCTCGTAGCTGAGATGCAGCGGACAGATACTGTAGTGCAGCGCTGGCCCACCGGAAGCGCGGGGCTGCCAGGGTCTCCCCTGCCGGTCTGCTGGCACCAGAGACACACCCTGCTCGCCTGCCGCTCCACACAGGAACCCTCCCAGTGCCTCTGGCCCGGTGCTTACGGCCTGCGCCAGCTGCGTGCGGATGTCTGCCTCATAGGGCTGAAAGCTCAGCGCAAGGTACTCCTCGGCGCTAAACAACGACAGAGGCACGAAAAAGCTGCGGTAGGGGCAGTGGTAGACCTTGATGGCGCGTCCGGCCCGCCGCTGCTCGCGCAGCACGGCCAGCAAACCAAGCGCGAGGTAGCGCTCCACCTGCCGGTAAGCCCGCACATCGCTCCAGCCCATCGCCCGCGCAAAGCCGAGAACCGTGAAGCCGCCTGCGGTCATGAAGTGCCGCAGCTGCTGCATCTGCGGCACCCGCGTCACGACCTGGGCCACCTCTGCCTCGCTGACCCACAGGCTGCTTTCATCAGAGCGTTCCATTGCAAGCAGCATAGCCGCACACTGGGGCCATGCGAGTTTTGCTGTTCCTGACGCTGATGTGCAGCCTGGCCCTGACCCAAAACCAGAAGGCAGCCGGCCAGGTACCAGCCAGCCAAGTATCAGCCGGCCAGCCCCTGTCACCGGCTCAAGTCGAGGCTGTCATCCAGCAGTTTCAGCAGCAGACAGGTGTTCCGGGCGTGGCGGTCGTGGTCGTTCAGCAGGGCCAGACCAGGCTGTACGGCTCCGGCCTCAGTCCGCAGACCCCGGTTGCCATTGCCTCCATGAGCAAGTCGTTTACGGCGCTCGCTGCCTTACAGCTGGCAGAAAGCGGGCAGCTTCAGCTGGACCTCCCGGTGCAGGAAGTGCTGCCCACCTTCCGGATGGCCGACCCGCGTGCCCGCCAAATCACCGTGCGGCACCTGCTGAACCAGACCTCTGGACTCAGCGACCTTGCCTCCGGACAGGGGCTGGGAAGCCAGCGCGTCACCCGGCAGGCCCTGCTGCAAGGCTTACAACAGGCCAGGCTCAGCGCTGACCCCGGCATACGGTTCGAGTACGCCAACGTCAACTACGCCCTGCTGGCACTTTTGATAGAGCGGGTGACGGGAGAGCCGTTCGGAGCCACTGTGCAGCGGCGTATCCTGCGGCCCCTGGGCATGCACGCCTATCTGGCCGAGAACTGCGCCGAAACATTCAGTGGTCAGGCGGGCGGGCACACCATGCTGCTGAAGTTGGCACTGTCCGCCAGCGAACCCGCCGGCCTGTGCCTGGGCAGCGGTGGAGTGGTCACCAGCGCCGAGGCCCTGGGGCACTGGCTTCAGGAGCAGTTCGGCCCGCGTCCACAGCTGATGACCGCTCAGCAGCGCCACCTGATGCAGAGCCCCCCGCGTGGGGCAGACAGCACCTATGGCATGGGCTGGTATGCCATCAGCTCGCCGGAGCTTCCCGCCTATCTGGGCCACGGCGGCAACCTGGTGACGGCGGCTTCACACATGGTGTATGACCCTTCTACAGACACCGCGCTCGCCGCACTGCTGGACAGCAACGGCCCGGCTGCGCTGCTCACCCTCAATCTGCTCCGCGCCCGGCACGGGCTACCAGTACAGCAGATGCGCTCCCCGACACTCACACTGGACCTGTTGCTGCTGACGCTGGGCGCCGTCCTCACCCTCTGGGCGGTCTGGTCCTGCCGTCAGCACGCCCGCTGGCACGAGCGGACGCGAACTTGGCCGCGCTGGCGGCGGGTCATCTCGCTGCTGCCCCTGGCCCTGTTTCCTGTAGCCGTGGCCCTGCTGCCCTGGTTCGCCTTCGGTGCGTCGCCTCTGTCCTGGCCGGTCACCTTGACCTTGCTGCCCAGCAGCGCTGCACTCTGGGCTGCTGCGCTGGCCTGCGCTGGTCTACTTGGCAGGCGGCTCACAACCGCGTAGGAGCCGTCCGGGGTTGCCAGAGTTTTTGTGCACCCAGGTGATCCAGACTTCAGCGCAGTATCATGCCAGGCGTGATGCAAGGCGGCAACAGCGCGGGGATCCCGACATGAAATCCAAGCAGTGTCTGGTGGTGGGCCTGGGGCGCTTCGGCAGCGCCGTCGCCACCACCCTGTACGAGATGGGCCACGAGGTCGTCGCCATTGACCATGTGGAGGAAAACGTGGAGCGCATCATGAACCGCGTGACCCACGCCGCCATCCTGGACGCCACCGACGAGCGCGGCATGCGCGCCATCGGCGTGGGCGACTTTGACGTGGTGGTGGTCGCCATCGGCTCGGACGTGCAGGCCAA
>JAUNHF010000382.1 GCA_030524065.1 Deinococcus sp. | reverse complement strand
CTGTGCGCGTGCAGGAGCAGGCCCGCGTGGCAGGCAAAGCGGCGGCCACGGGCGGCTTTGTGCAGGACATCCGCAAGTACCTGCTGGACAACGACCTGATCGAGAAAGTGAACACCGCCGACATGGGCAGCATCTACAAAACGGCAGGGCTACGGATGGTGAATGCGGACCTGGCCCAGCGGCTGGGCAACGGGTTTGCCGAGGGTGAGCTGATTCCCGCCGAGATTCACCGGATTCTGTGGGACGAGGTGGGCACCCGCGAGCCAGCGAAAGGCGCCGCGCTGGCGTGGCAGTGGTTCAGCAGCCGCTGGCAGGGCGTGAAGCTGGCGAACCCGGCCAGCATCGCCACCAACTTTAAGAGTACCTTTGTCATGGCCGAGCTGGCCGCTGGCATGGCCGACTACCTGCGCCTGATGAAGGGAGCGCAGAAGGGCGACGGTGCCCTGGACGCGCAGTTTGCCGTGCGTGGGGTGACCATGCGCGAACTGTTCGACAACGGCGCCTTTGTCCACAACACCATGTTCAACGCCGAGGTGGTGGCCCAGAGCAACCGCCTGATGGACGAGCTGGCGAACCCCAGCGGCGACCGCATCCAGCGCGGGGCTGCTGCCCTGCAGGAGTGGCTGACCAACACCAGCAAAGGCCAGATGATGGCAAAGGGCTACAGCACCGCCGTGACCCCCATGCGTTGGCTGGGCGACACCTACGGGCGGGTGGACTCACTGGCAAAAGGCGGCCTGTACATGATGCTCAGGGGCAAAGGCACCAAGCCGGAGCAGGCCGCCAAGATTGCCGACGAGGTATTTTTCAACTACAGCAGCGGCGTGCCCTACGCGGTGGACGGCATCCGCAAGTTGGGTCTGGTGGGGATGCCCTTTGTCAGCTTCAAATTCCTGGCGACAGGCCGATTCTTCCGTGGCCTGTACCAGAACCCCTACGGCGTGGCGAAATACTACCGCCTGCCCAACAGCAGCTACGCCGCGATGCAGGACGAGGAGAGCACCCAGGGCAACGCCAGCGCCTACGAAGACTATGTGGAGGGCGCGCCGGCATACATCAAGGGCGGCCTGTACATTCCGCTGGGCAAGGACTCCCAGGGCCGGCACCGGGCGGTGAAAATGGACGACATCCTGCCCGAAACAGCAGTGTTCGATGCGTTCAACGCCGACGGCGTGGCAGGCACGGTGCCGCCCGTGTTCAGCCTGGTGGCCCAGATCATCAACGGCAAGGGCTACCAGAACCGCGACGTGTACCGCACGGGCGAGGGCTTCGCGGCCACCTGGAAGCTGGACAAGGAAGAAGCGGCCCGTGGCGTGGTGAAAAGCCTGTGGCAGTTTGGGGCCTACCCGTGGGCACCGGGCCAGCCCGCCACGGAGCGGCTGGTCAAGGCCATTGCAGACAAGAGCGTGCCGGTGGAGAGCATCCAGAACCCAGTGGCGCAGAGCGTGCTGAAGGTGCTGACCGAAGGGCCAGCAGCAGCCGCAGATAGGCGAGAGTGGACGGCCAGCCCCCAGGGCGGGCAGCCGGTGCCGGATGTGGTGGACGCCTTGGCACGCATCTTCGGCGTGGCAAAAACCTACCCGGTGGACGTGGACCCGGCCAATCCTGGTAGCGCCCGCTACAACAAAATGGGGGCGGAAGCGGACATAGAGACCCTGGAGCGCATGATGAGCGGCGAGATGCGGGCCGCCAGCAGCGAGGCGCAGCGTGAGGAAA
>JAUNHF010000381.1 GCA_030524065.1 Deinococcus sp. | reverse complement strand
ACCGGCCTGTCACTGAGCGCCACCCCAGCGCCCCAGACGCTCGAAACACCGGTGCTGGGCAGCCCCCTGCTGGGCATACCGGCGCTGGTTTCCCCGGCACCAGCGCCTTCAGCCCCGGCCCCAGCCTCTACGCAGAAGACGCCCGATTCCACCCAGATTCGCGGGCTATGGGTGGACGGCTTTGGCCCTGGCCTCAAGACGGCGGCGCAGGTCCGGCAGATGGTGGACGACGCCGAGCGGATGAACGTCAATGTTCTGGTGGTGCAGACTGTGCGCCGCGCCGACTGCTTTTGCCTGAAGTCCAGCTTGCCGGCCGTGACCGACGCGGACCTGCAACCGGGGTTTGATCCCCTGGACGAGGTGATCCGGCTTGCCAAACCCAGGGGCATGAAGGTGATCGCCTGGGCCAGCGTGACCGGGATCGGCAACCTGAGCAACCTGAACACCAACCCGCAGCACGCCTACCGGCTGCACGGCCCCCAGAGCAAAGACCCCTGGGTGGTGGTCCGCAGCGACGGCAGCTGGCAAGAAGGCAACGACGCCTGGCTGGACCCAGCCATCCCCGAGGCCGCCAAGTACATCAGCGAGGGCCTGCTGAGCGTGGTCAAAAACTACGATGTAGACGGTATTCAGCTGGACCGCATCCGCTATCCCGACAGCGGCGACTGGGGGTACTCGCCCAAGACGCTTTCCCGCTACGCCCTGGAAACTGGCCGGGGGGGCCGGCCCAGCGGCAGCGACGAATATTTCAAGGCCTGGAAGCGCGATCAGGTCACGGGACTGGTGCGCCGCATCACCGTGCAGGCCAAAGCCATCCGGCCAGAGCTGTGGGTCAGCGCAGCTTCTATCACCTACGGCAGCCCGCCTGCGCCCGGCGACGTCAAGGCTTTTCAGAGCACCGCGTCTTACCGCAACGTGCTGCAAGACTGGCCCAAATGGATGAACGAGGGCCTGCTGGATATCAACATGCCCATGAACTACAAGCGCGAGACGGTGCCGCAGCAGGCGCAGTGGTACGACGGCTGGAACCGCTTTGCGCGCAGCTTGCAGGGCCAGGGCCTGACGGCCAGCGGGTCCAGCATCTACCTGAATACCCCGCAGGACTCGGCGGCGCAGGCGCAGCGGGCGTTGCAGGCCGGCGTGGGCTGGGTGGGCTACTCCTACCGCACCCCCACCCTGGCCGTGTACGAGGAAAAGCAGAGCGCCGAGGCGGGCCGCGAAGCCGTGCGCCAGGCCCTGGCCAAGACTGACCTGAGTAAGCCCGTGCGCTTTGACGGCCCGCCGCCGCATACCCGTGGCCTGATGGGCAACGTGGCTGGGCAAGAGCGCCTGGGCGGCCTGAAGGTGGAACTGGTGCAGGGTGAACAAGTGGTGGCGACCAGCGTGACCGATGGCGGCGGCTTTTACGGCTTTATGAGCGTGCCCGCCGGCGAAACGCGTATCCGCGTGAGTGGTCAGGCCTGGAAAACCACCGTGCCGCAAAAGGGCATTGCCCGGGTGCCCAATCTGGTGATTCGCAAGCTGTCGCCGGTCAGTGCCCCGGCACCCAGCACCGCGCCCGCGCCCGGCACCCCCGGCGCCCCCAACTTGGCGCCGCCCACCCGGCAGGAGCTTCAGCGCGGCGGCGAGACGCCCGGCTGACCGCTGGCCGCCCTGCTCATCCACATGGACCTCCCCGGTGCGGGAGGTTTTTTTATTGACTGGCGGCTTGCCGGCAAGGTCCA
>JAUNHF010000021.1 GCA_030524065.1 Deinococcus sp. | reverse complement strand
GCAAGCGCATGGCCCTGCCCAACAGCCGCATCATGATTCACCAGGGCAGCGCAGGCTTTAGGGGCAACACGCCGGACCTGGAAGTGCAGGCCAAGGAAGTGCTTTCGCTGCGCGACAAACTGGTCGAGATTTATCACAAGCACACCGACCTGCCGCACGACAAGCTGCTGCGCGACATGGAGCGCGACTACTTTATGTCGCCCGAAGAAGCCCAGAAATACGGCCTGATTGACCAGGTTATCGAACGCACCCGCGAGGAGAACGCATGACCAAACCTGTGACCGGGGACCGCTGCTCGTTTTGTGGACGGCAGCACCCCCAGATTGCCCAGCTGATTGAAGCGCCGGGCCGCACCGCCTTTATCTGCAACGAGTGCGCCGAGCGCGCCTCCGAGCTGGTTCGCCAGAACCTGAAAAAGAGCGGCGCAGAGTTTGACCTTGCCGAGCTGCCCAGCCCCAAGGAAATCAAGGCTTACCTGGACGAGTTCGTCATCGGGCAAGACGAGGCCAAAAAGGCCCTGGCGGTGGCGGTGGTCAGCCACTACCAGCGCCTGAGCCACCCCGACGCGGGGTTGCAAAAGAGCAACATCCTCCTGATTGGCCCGACCGGCACCGGCAAGACGCTGCTGGCCCAGAGCTTGGCCGAGATGCTGGAAGTGCCGTTTGCCATTGCCGACGCCACCACGCTGACCGAAGCGGGCTACGTGGGCGACGACGTGGAAAACGTGATCGTGCGCCTGCTTCAGTCCGCCGACTATGACCCCCAGGCCGCCGAGCGCGGCATCATCTACGTGGACGAGATTGACAAGATTGCCCGCAAGTCGGAAGGCACCTCCATTACCCGCGACGTGTCGGGCGAGGGCGTGCAGCAAGCGCTGCTCAAGATCATCGAGGGAACCACCGCGCAGGTGCCGCCGCAGGGCGGGCGCAAGCACCCCCAGCAGGAACTGGTGCAGGTGGACACCCGCAACATTCTGTTTATCGTGGGCGGGGCTTTTGACGGCATGGAAGACATTGCCCGCAGCCGCACCAACGTGCGCAGCGTGGGCTTTGGCGCCGAGGCCAAGGGCGAAGAGGTCGAGGAAGTGCGCTTTATGCCCGAAGACCTGGTCAAGTTTGGCCTGATTCCGGAGTTCGTGGGCCGCCTGCCGCTGGTGGTGCAGCTGCAAGACCTGGACGAAGAAGCCCTGGTGCGCATTCTGACCGAGCCGCAGGGCGCGATTATCCGGCAATACCAAGCCCTGTTCGGCTTCCAGGATGTGGACCTCACCTTTACCGAAGAGGCCCTGCAGGAAGTTGCCAAGCGTGCCCGCGAACGCAAGACCGGCGCACGCGGCCTGCGCGCCGTACTGGAAAAAGCCATGACGGACCTGCTGTTTGAGCTGCCGCTGGAAGGCCTCAAAGACCTGAAGTTCGACGCCGAGCACATTGACCATCCGATGCGCCTGCTTGAGTCTAAGGGACTCAAGAAGTCTGCTTAATCTTCAGTAAAATCGCGACTCGCGTCACAGCGCCGCTGCACCTCAGCTCCTAGACTGCCTTTCTACCTTGGAGCGGGGTGCAGCGTTCTTACACCGCCCTCCCCTGCCGACTTTTGCCAACCTCTCCGCCAAAGGAGCACCAAATGATCTGGGAACTTCCCGTAGTTGCACTGAGAAATATCGTCCTGATGCCGGGCATGACCATGAATGTGGATGTGGGCCGGCCCAAGTCCAAGCGCGCCATTGACGAAGCGCAGGCCGCCGACCGCCGCGTGCTGCTGCTGACCCAGCGCGAAGCCCGCACCGACGACCCCACCACCGCCGAACTGCACAGCACCGGCGTGCTGGGCGTGATCAAGCAGGTGGTGCGCATGCCCGACAACACCTATCAGGTGCTGGTGGAGGCGCAGGAACGGGCCCGCGTACTGGACGAAGTGCCCAGCTCGTACATGCGCGTGCGCGCCGAAACTTTCCAGACCTCTACGCCTGATGCCGAAGAAGCGCGGGTGCTGGACGTGCTGGTGGGCGAAATCAAATCCAGCTTTGAGGAATACCAGCGCCAGAACAAGGGCCTGCGCCTGGACAACTACCAGCTGGAAAACCTCAAGGCCCTGAGCGACGCTGCCCTGCTGGCCGATACCGTGACCCACCACGCCACCTGGGACGTGGAAGACAAGCAGGCCGTGCTGGCCGAGGCCGAGCTGCGCCCCCGCCTGGAACAGGTGCTGGGCCTGCTGACCCGCGACCTGGAACGCTTCAACCTGGACAAGAAGATTGCGGGCCGGGTCAAGGAGCAGATGGACAGCAACCAGCGCGAATACTACCTGCGCGAACAGATGAAAGCCATCGGGCAGGAGCTGGGCGGCGGCGAGGACGGCCCTGCCGAGGCGGAGGCCCTCAAGGAGCGCGTGGAAGCTGCTGGGATGCCCCAGAGCGTCAAAGACAAGGCCCTCAAGGAAATTCAGCGCCTGGAACGCACTCCCGGCGGCAGCCCTGAAAGCACCGTGGTCCGCAACTACGTGGAGTGGCTGCTGGACCTGCCCTGGAGCAGCCGCGACGAGGAAATTCTGGATATTGGCCGCACCGCCGAGATTCTGGACGCCGACCACTACGCCCTGGGCGACGTAAAAGACCGCATTCTAGAGTTCCTGGCCGTGCGTCAGCTGACCAAGGCGCAGGGCGAGCGGGAAGCCGCCGCAGGTGAGGAGCGCACCGAAGAGGGCAGCGAGCAAGGTGCTGAGCCGAAAGAGCGCACCGCCGAGGAGCGCACCGACGACGCCGAGCTGCGCGCACCGATTCTGTGCTTGGTCGGCCCTCCCGGAGTCGGCAAAACCAGCTTGGGCAAAAGCATTGCCCGCAGCCTGAACCGCAAGTTCGTGCGGATGGCGCTGGGCGGCATGCGGGATGAGGCCGAAGTGCGCGGCCACCGGCGCACCTACATCGGTTCCATGCCGGGCCGCATCATCCAGGGCATGAAGCAGGCCGGTGTGGTGAACCCCATCATCCTGCTCGACGAGATTGACAAGATGTCCAGCGACTGGCGCGGCGACCCCTCCAGCGCCATGCTGGAAGTGCTGGACCCCGAGCAGAACCACACCTTCCAGGACCACTACCTGGAAGTGCCCTACGACCTCTCGCAGGTCATGTTCATCACCACGGCCAACAGCCTTCAGACCATCCCCCGCCCGCTGCTGGACCGCATGGAAGTCATCCAGATTCCCGGCTACACCCAGGCCGAGAAGGTGGAAATCGCCCGTCGCTACCGCGTGCCGCGCCAGATCAAGGCCCACGGACTGGAAGGCCAGCTGGAAATTACCGACGCCGCGCTGAACCGTCTGGTGGAGGAATACACCGCCGAAAGTGGCGTACGCAACCTGGACCGTCAGATCAGCCGGCTGGCCCGCAAGGCCGCCCGCGAACTGCTGGAGCAGCCCTGGGAAGGCCTGCGCGTGATTGACGCTCCGCAGATTCCCGATTACCTTGGTGTGCCGCTGCACCGCCCCGAAAAGATGGAAAAAGAGCCCCAGGTGGGCGTGGCGCAGGGCTTGGCCTGGACCAGCGTGGGCGGCACCATGCTATTGGTCGAAGCGCTGGCGACCCCCGGCAGCGGCAAGATCAACATGACCGGCAGCCTGGGCGACGTGATGAAAGAAAGCGTGGGCGCAGCCATCGCCTACCTGCGGGCCCACGCAGCGGAGTACGGCGCCGATCCCGACTTCCACAAGAACATTGACCTGCACGTGCACTTCCCGGACGGCGCCACGCCCAAGGACGGCCCCAGCGCCGGGATCACCATCACCACGGCCGTGATCAGCGCCATCACTGGCCGCCCGGTGCGGATGGACGTGGCAATGACCGGCGAAATCAGCCTGCGCGGCCGGGTGCTGCCTATCGGCGGAGTCAAGGAAAAGCTGCTGGCGGCCCACCAGGGTGGCATCCGTGAAGTGATTATTCCTGCGGACAACGAGCCACACTTGCAGGAAGTGCCGCAGAGCATTCGGGGCGAGCTGAAGATTCACGCCCTGGAGAATGTCAGCGAGGTGCTGGACCTGCTGCTGCTCCCCGTTCAGCAAGAAGAAAACCTGGCCGCTGACCCGGTGGCGGCGCCCAAGGCGGAGCGCCCCCAGCCCGGTGCCTAAGCCAGGAACTGAAGGAGCCTGAAACTTAGCCTGAGCTCTTAGATACAAAACACCGCCCCTGCATCTCCGGGGCGGTGTTTTGTTCTGGGTTGGTTGTGACAGGTGTTGGCTGTGCAGGTATTGCCCGGCCCTGGGCTCAGCTCTGGCAACCAGAGGGGGCCGCCAGGGCCGCTGCGCTGAGGCCTTAGCCGCGCCCGTATGTCTTGGTGGCGCTGCCCTCGCCGGCAGCCACGCCCCGGCCATAGCTGGACGGTTGCGCGGAGGGCGCTGCGGCGGCCACTCCTGGCATGGCGCCGCCGGTATCGCCGCTCTTGTCGGCGGCCAGGCGGGCAAATTCCTTGCTGTCCACAGCACGCTCCAGGCCAGTGTCGTACGAGATGATGCGGCGGTGGTACAGCTGCGCGAGGTAGGTGTCCATGGTAATCATGCCCTCGCGGGTGCCGGTCTGCATGGAGCTGACAATCTGGTAGGTTTTACCCTCGCGGATCAGGGCGCGAATGGCCGAGTTGGCGACCATCAGTTCGTAGGCCAGGACGCGGCCGGGGCCGTCGGCACGGGGCAGCAGCTGCTGGGTCATGATCGCTACCAGGTTGTTGGCAAGCTGCACCCGGATCTGCTCCTGCTGCTCTTCCGGAAACACGTCCACGATACGGTCAATCGATTCCGGCGCCGAGTTGGTGTGCAGGGTGCCCATCACGAGGTGGCCGGTTTCGGCAGCGGTCACGGCCGCCTTGATGGTTTCGTAGTCACGCATTTCGCCCACCAGAATCACGTCAGGCGCCTGACGCAGCGAGGCACGCAGGGCATTTTCAAAGCTCATGGTGTCGGCGTGGACCTCGCGCTGGTTGATGATGCTCTGCTTGTGGTCGTGCATGAACTCGATCGGGTCTTCGATGGTCACGATGTGCAGGCGCTTGGTGGCGTTGATATGGTCAATCATGGCGGCCAGCGTAGTGGACTTGCCCGAGCCGGTCGGGCCGGTGACCAGCACCAAACCACGCGGCGAGTTGGCAATGTCAATGACGTTTTGCGGCAGGCCCATCTCCTGCACGGTGCGGACCTTGGTGGGAATCAGGCGCATCACGCCGCCCACGTTGCCGCGCTGCATAAAAGCGTTGACGCGGAAGCGTGCCTTGTCACCCAGGGCGAAGGAAAAGTCCAGCTCCCGGCGCTCTTCAAAAGTGCGCTGCTGCTTTTCGTTCATCATGGAGTACATCAGCTTGCGGGTGTCAACCGGTTTGAGGGAAGCGTAGTCCCCGTGAACCTCGTAGCGGCCCTGCAACTTGAACTGCGGCGGCAGGCCTACGGTCAAAATCACGTCGGAGGCGTCATTCTCGGCGGCGTACTTCAGGATGTCGGTAATGTCGGGGCCGGTATGGGTCATGGGGCTATCTCCTGTTGCTGTAGGGGCTGATGAAGCCAGAGAAACTTCTGATGCTGGGCGTTTGGACTTCTTCCAGGGTGGTGATGCCCTGTAGGGCCTTGTAGATGCCGTCGGTACGCAGGGTCCACATCTCCCCTTCCTCAATGGCGATGTCCTTGATGTCGGTAGCGGTCTTGCCGGTGTTGATGGCGCGGCGGATGGTGTCGTCAATGACCATCAGTTCATGAATGCCGGTGCGGCCCTTGTACCCGGTGCCGCCGCAGCGCGGGCAGCCCGCTCCTTTCATCAGGGTGGCGCCCTGAATATCGGCGTCGCTGAGGCCCAGGCGGCGCAGCACATCCGGGTCGGCCCCGGTGGGCTGGGCGCAGTCCTTGCACACCCGGCGCACCAATCGCTGGGCCAGCACCCCGATCACGGCCGCGCCGATGTTGAACAGCTCCACGCCCATTTCTTCCAGGCGCACGATGGCCCCAGCGGCATCGTTGGTGTGCAGGGTCGCCAGCACCAAGTGGCCGGTCAGGGCCGCTTCAGTGGCGATTTTGGCGGTTTCACCGTCGCGGATTTCCCCCACAAAAATGATGTCCGGGTCCTGGCGGAGGAAGGCCCGCAGCGCCTTGGCAAAGGTCATGCCGGCGGCGTTGTTCACCTGGCTCTGCATGATGCCGGGAATCTCGTATTCCACCGGATCTTCGATGGTGGTGGTGTTCTTTTCGGGCTTGGCGATGCGCTTGAGCGTCGAGAAGCTGGTAAACGACTTGCCCGAGCCGGTAGGCCCGGTGACCAAAAAGATGCCGTTGGGCTTGTCGATCACTTCCAGGTAACGGCGGAAGTTGTGGTCCGAAAAGCCCAGCTGCTCCACTTCGGGGATGTTCTCGGCCTTTTGCAGCAAACGCATCACGGCCTTTTCGCCGTAGACGGTGGGCAGCGTGGACAGACGCAGGTCAATGTCAATGGCCCCCTTGCGGAAGCGCACGCGCCCATCCTGCGGCACGCGGCGCTCGGCAATGTCCAGCCCACCCATGATCTTGATGCGGGCCAGCAGGGCCTGCGCCGACCCCTTGGGCAGGGCAGCGTGCTTGCGCAGCGCCCCGTCAATGCGGTAGCGCACCAGCACTTCCGTCTCGGTAGGCTCGATATGAATATCGCTCACCTCTTGCAACACGGCTTCGCGGATCAGGTTTTCTACCGTGCGGACCACGGCGTTGTCGTCCAGCGCGGTGTCTACAGTTCCGGCCCCCGCCGACTCCTGCAACTTCTGGCGCTCGCGGCTTTCTTCCAGCAGGCGCTGGTTCAGCTCGGCCATGTCCTTGGAGCCAAAATACTTCTCGATCAGGCGGGTGATTTCCTTTTCCACCATCACAGCCGGCACGATTTCGCGCCCGGTGATCAGCCGCAGGTCATCGAGCGCAAACACGTTGCGCGGGTCTTTCATGGCGACCACCAGCGCCTCGCCTTCCAGGCGGACCGGCACCACGGTGTAGCGCCGGGCGGTGGCCTCGGGCACCAGCATGGACACGCCGCTGTCGGGAGGGGTCTTGGCCGGGTCAATGAACTCGTAACCCATCTGCGTCGCCAGCGACTGCGCCAGCATTTCGGGGCTCAGCTTGCCGGACTGCACCAGGGTGTCTTCCAGCCGGGCGCCGCCCTGCTGCTGCTGCTGCATGGCCGCCTGAATGTCCTCGGAGTCGGCAAAGCCCATTTCCATGATCACGTCGGTCAGCGACTTGGACTGCCCACCGCTGGCGGCGTACAGCGACTGCATCTCGTCGCGGAAAGGTGCGGGCGTGGGCGCCGGATAAAAGCGCTCAATGGCCTGCTCGACCTGAACCGGCAGGCTCATGCGGAACTGCACCGGCTGGCCGATCAGCTCCCGAATCTGCGTGAAGTAGCGTGGGTCGTAGGCCACCACTTCATAGCCCTCCTCCTGACGGCCCAGCGGCAGGGCGCCGTAGCGGACTGCGTCGGTGCGCGACAGCGCTTCCAGCACGCGCTCAGGCACAGTAAAGCTGCTCAGGTCCGGCAGATAGTCCAGGCCCTGCTGCGCCGCCAGCGCGCGGTACAGCTGCTCTTCGCTCAGGGCGCCCTGCCCCACCAGCACCTGCCCCAGCGGCTCGCCGGTGCGCTCCTGGAACTTCAGGCCCACTTCCAGCTGATGCGGGGTGATGGTGCCGTGGCGCACCAGATAGTCGCCCAGGCGCTCCTGGCCGGGGGCCGCTTGGTCGGGAAGCTGCGGGGTCAGGCCCAGTTCGGGATAGTGGGCTGCCAGGCGCCACTGGAGCGGCGCCCGCATGGCCTGGTATGGCTCGATGTCGTAGCCGGTCTCGTCTTCCAGCACCTCGATGGTGACGGTAGACAGCGGGTCAAGCAGGGCGACTTTCAGCAGGTCACCTTCCAGCGCGAACGGCAGGGCCCCGGCGTTCTGGGCCACTGTGCCGGAGATGGTTCTCAGGGCCTCGGGCGCAGGCTCCACCGCCATCAGGTCAATGGTGGCAATGCCCAGCCTGGACTCAATGGCGTGGGCCAGGCGCTTTTCGCCCATCACACCCGAGTCGATCATCACGTCGGCCAGGCGCCCGCCCACCTCGGCGTGGCGCACCAGCATGCGCTGAAGTTCCTCGTCGCCGATGTAGCCCCCGTCCAGCAACACGGCGCCCAGCTTGCGGTCTGCGATAGATAAAGTCGTCATGCATCCTCCTGAGTGCGCCCAGCAGCGGGAGCGCGGTCCACGGTCAGCGAGTGGCCGAACTGAAATGTAACGGATTTACGGTTGGTCATTCTCGGCTCCGCCAGGCTGCCAGACTTCCGGCCCCCAGGCGTGGCCTTGCCGGGCCAGCACCCGGCGCTCCAGCATCCGGGCCAGGCGGGTGTGCGGCAGGGCGTTGTCGATCAGAGGGTGAACCAAGATGGTGTGCAGACCGGCCAGATTGCCGCCCAGCACGTCGGTAAACAGCTGATCGCCCACCATGCCCACCTGCTGCGGCGCCAGCCCCAGCCCCTGAGCGGCGCGGCGAAAAGCCCCCGGGTTGGGCTTGCCGGCCATGCCAGCGCCCTCCAGCGCAAGGCGGCCACGCCACTCTTCGGCCCGCTTCACGGTGGCGTTGCTGAGCAGCGCCAGCTGGATGCCCGAGCAAGAGATCTCCTCCACCCAGCGGGCCGAGCGGGGGAAATCGTCGTAGGAGTGGTAAGGCACCAGGGTGTTGTCCAGGTCCAGCAGCAGCCCGCGCAGGCCACGCGCCGCCAGGAACTCTGGGGTGATCTCGGTCACGCTGCGGATCAGGTCGTCGGGCCGCAGCAGTTTCATACTGGTGGCTCCTGTGGGGCGGGCGAGCGGCGCAGCCCAATCAGCCCCCACATCCGGCCAGTGACGCCAGAGTCGCGGCGGTAAGAATAAAAGTCAGGGCCGGTGCTGCATCCCCCCGCTTGCCAGATGTGCTGCGGGTCCACACCGGCCTCCAGCAGAATCTGGCGGTTGGCCCCGCCCAGATCAAGGCGGCGCCCCGGCGCTGGCTCGCCCGGTTCCGAGCGGTCCTCGGCGTCTAGATGCTCGCCCAGACCGGCGGCCCCAAAAGCTGCGGCCACTTCCTCGCCCACCGGATACTGCGCGGCGCAAATGCCCACGCCGATGGCTGCGCGGGTCCGCTCTGGCCTGGCCCCCAGCGCTGTCATGGCGGTCAGGGTCAACGCGGCGATGCGGCCAGCCGTGCCGCGCCAGCCGGCGTGGGCCGCGCCAATCACCCCAGCTTCCTCGTCGGCCAGCAAGATGGGGTAGCAGTCGGCGGTGCCGATGGCAAGCAGCAGATCCGGGTTGGCGGTGACCAGTGCGTCGCCGGTCTGCACGCCGGGGCGGGCGGGCAGCACGTCCAGCCCATGCACCTGCTCCAGCCGGGCCACCTCGCGCAGCTGGTAGCCCAGCGCTCCAGCGGCCAGCCGGCGGTTTTCCGCCACAGCGGCCGGGTCGTCCTGGCGGTCGTCCAGATTCAGCCCCGCAAAAGGGCCCTGCGACCGGCCACCGCGCCGGGTGGTAAAGCCATGCGGCAACCCGATCAGGGGGCTGCGGATAAGCAAGGGAGTGCCTGACACCCTGGCAGTATGCGTCGCCCGCTCTCTCGGTACTCTGACGCCGCTCACGTGCCGCTGTGCTGAAGCGGCAAACATTGGATGCGGTCCAAGAGGATGAAGTGCTCTAGACTTTGGCCCATGAGTCTTAGCATTGATATGTCAGACAAACGCGCTCTGGTGATGGGCGTGGCGAACGCCCGTTCCCTGGGCTGGGCCATCGCCGAGCGGCTGCTGGAAGCCGGCTGCCAGGTGGGCTTTTCTTATCAGGGCGAGCGCCTGCGCGGCGAACTGGAAAAACTGACCGCAGACCACCCCGGCACCTGGATTCAGCAGTGCGACGCCACCAGCGAAGAAGACTTGGCGGCGCTGTTTGGGCGGGTCAAGGACGAGTTCGGTGAGTTGGATTTTCTGGTGCACGCCATCGGTTTTGCGCCCAAAGCGGCCATGGACGGGCGGTTCATTGACACCACCTCTGACGACTGGAACACGGCCCTGAACGTCAGCGCCTACACCCTGGTCAGCGCGGCCCGACACGCCGAGCCGCTGCTGCGCGACGGCGGCAGCATCGTCAGCCTGACCTTCCAGGCCTCGCAGCGCGTGGTGCCCAAGTACAACGTGATGGGCGCCGCCAAAGCCGCCCTGGAAGCCTCCACCCGTTACCTGGCCGTAGAACTGGGCGAGCGGCAGATTCGCGTGAACACCATCAGTGCCGGGCCAATGCGGACCATCGCGGCACGCTCGATTCCGGCGTTTGCCATGCTGTACAGCAACGCCGCCGAGAGTGCCCCGCTGGGCCGCAACCCCAGCCCCGAGGAAGTGGGCAACCTGGGTCTGTACCTGCTGAGCGACCTGAGCACCGGCATCACCGGCCAGACCGTGTATGTGGACAGTGGCGCCAGCATCGCCACCGTCAAGGCCCCTGCTCCGCAGAAATAGGGCCTGAGCCGCACCCACCGCCGGGCGTCAGCGACCCAGCCGCCATGCGGCCCCGCTCAGACCGTTATCATCTGCTACATGTCCTATACTTCCCGGTTGCCGCTGTTCCTGACGGTCCAGCGGCATTATTTTGAGACTTCTGCGGATGAGGTGGCGGTGCATCCGTTGCGCCAGCGGCTGCAAGAGGCCCGCGATCAGGGCCGGCCCATCATCCTGGTGCAGTGGGACGGTGGGCTGTTCCCGCAGAGCGCGGACACCTTTTCGCGGGGCTGGGTGCTGCATCCCGACCTCCGCGCCGAGGAAGGCGACTTGCTGGTGCGGGCGGGCAGCACCGATCCTTTTGCCGGTCAGCTGCCCGGGGGCGACACCACCCTGGCCGCCCACCTGCAAACCCTGGGCTGCACCGAGCTGGACGTGATCGCGCTGCCCGGCGCACCCGAGCTGGAAGCCGCGCAGCAGTGCGCCGGGCAGTACGGCCTGACCCTGCATCCCATGCCACTGGACCTGGCAGAAACCGGCGCGGAGGAGCGCAGCACGGAAACTGCCCCCGCCCGCTGATTTCTTGTTAGACCCAGACGTTGCCCGCCCCACCCCCACCATTCGGACAGGAGCCCCATGAACACCCTCAAACGCCAAGACCTCCCCTTGCTGGACCTGGACTACACCCTGGATGTGCTGATTCGCCTGCTGGACACCCCCAGTCCCACCGGCTTTACCGGAGCCGCTGTAGAGCTGATCGAGGCCGAGCTGGCCGCAATGGGAGTGGCCAGCGCCCGCAGCCGCAAGGGAGCGCTGAGCTGGGAGATCGCCGGGCAGCGTGAGGGGCATGTCACCTTCAGCGGGCATGTGGACACGCTGGGGGCCATGGTCAAGGCCATCAAGCCTTCGGGGCGCCTGGCCCTGAGCATGCTGGGCAGCTACGACTGGGCCAGCATTGAGGGCGAGGATATGAAGGTGCATACCCAGCTGGGCCGCGTGCTGACCGGCACAGTGGTCAATATCAAGCAAAGCGGCCACGTTCACGGCCCGGCCCTGCGCGAACTGAAGCGCGACGCCAGCGCGATGGAAGTGCGCCTGGACGAAGTCACCGCTTCGGCCAGCGAGACGCGGGTGCTGGGAGTGGAAGTGGGCGATTTCGTGTCGCTGGACGCCCGGCCCCGGCTGCTGCCGTCCGGGTACCTCAAGTCGCGCCACATTGACAACAAAGCGGCGGTGGCGCTGTTCCTGGCGCTGACCCGCACGCTGCTGGAGACGCCGCCTGTCCGCACCGTGGCCTTTCACGTGACCACCTACGAGGAAGTCGGCCACGGCGCCGCCACCGGTATCCCGCCGCACACAGAAGAACTGATTGCGGTGGACATGGCGGCGGTGGGCGAGGGCCAGACCAGTTCCGAGCACCACTGCACCCTGTGCGTGGCTGACAGCGGCGGCCCCTATGACCACGCGCTGAGCAGCCGGCTGCGGCAGGTGGCGGCGGGCTGCGGAGTAGAACTCAAGGTGGATATCTACCCCTACTACGCTTCGGACGGCACGGCTGCTTGGCGGGCCGGCGGCGACTTTCCAGTGGCCCTGATCGGCCCTGGGGTGGACGCCAGCCACGCCTACGAACGCACCCACACCCAGGCCCTGGAGCAAACTGGCCGCCTGATGCTGGCCTATGTGCTCGCAGGCAGCGAAGGCTAAGGCAAGGCCCCGCTCCCGCTGGCTTCACTTTCCTGGGGCCCGTGTCCCCAGGGCAGTTGGCGGAGCAAGGCGGGAATTTAGGAAGCACTGAGAAACAGTCCAGCAAGCGTCACGGATCACGTTTGGCCCCCAGAGGCGTGGCATGCTGGGGGTACGCCCTTAGTTTTTCTCTGTCCAGAGGAGGTTTTCTTATGACCATGCAAGCGACTGGCCCTTACGACCGTCCCCCCATGCCCGCCGGCGAACCGACCAATATGCCTTCCCCCCGCCCGGAGCAGATGCCCGGCCAGGACACCAATCCCATCCCCGTGCAGGACCCGCCTACCAACCCTGACACCCCAGGCATGCCCACGCCCGACGCTCCCAGCAATCCGGACACCCCCGGAATGCCCGACTCCATCCCCGGCGGCCCCACCCCGATGCCTGCAATGTAAGTTCCAGGCCGCACCAGCCCCGCACCTCCTGAAGAGGGCGGGGCTGGTGCGTGATTTGATGGCTTGCTGTTTTGGCTAAAGCGGCTGGACAAGCTGCGAGGGCTCAGAGCATGTGACCAAAGGGTGCTCATCCTTCTGGCGAGCGGAGTGAGTGCGAAAGTGGGGTGACTACTTTAGAGCTGGCTGTAGTCCTGCTTAAAGGTTTCACACTGGTCGGCGTCGCCGCTCCTAAAGCCCCGCATAAACCAGTTCACCCGCTGCTGAGACGTGCCGTGGGTAAACGAGTCGGGCTGCACGTAGCCGCGCCCACGCGACTGCAAAGTGTCGTCTCCGATGGCGGCGGCGGTGTCTACTGCTTCGCGCACGTCGTCCTGGGTCAGCTGCGCGAGGCTGGACACCCGGTTGCCCCACACGCCCGCAAAGCAGTCGGCCTGCAACTCCATGCGCACGCTCAGCTGATTGCCCTGGGCTTCGGGCAGGCGCTGCTGCTGACGCTGCACCTGATCGGCGATTCCCAGTTCGTTCTGGATGTGGTGGCCCACCTCGTGCGCGATCACGTACGAGTAGGCAAAGTCGCCGCCGCCGCCCAGCTGCCGCTGCATTTCGGTGAAGAAGCTGGGGTCCAGATACACGCTGCTGTCGAGCGGGCAGTAAAAAGGGCCTACCCCGCTGGTGCCAGTGCCGCAGCCGGTCTGGGTCTGACCGCTAAACCGCACGAACTTGGGCGAGTTGTACTGCAAGCCCTCTTC